>NZ_SOFV01000013.1:0-8430 GCF_004402465.1 Cryobacterium sp. TMT2-14
GAGGCCGTCGCGGAAGAGCCCGAAGCCGACAGTGCTGCGGGCTTCGGCGACGGGCTCGTTGGGGGCGGTGCCGTCGGGATCGAGGCGGGCCTGCCACTGCCCCGCCATGCCCCGCACCAGGTCCGCGGGGAACGCGAACCCCTCGCCGGGCAGGCCGCGGGTTTCGTCGGTGACGGCGCCGGTGGCACTGGCCACCAGGGCACGTTCGGCGGTGCCGAGGTCGTCGGGCGCGACCCGGGCCGCGACCTGGTCGAGGGCGGTGACGATGTTCTCGGCCGCGTCCACGCCGAGGTCCCCGGCGGTGAGGGAATCGGCCACGGCCGGGTAGTAGGGCGGCAACATGCTGGTGCCCGCCCGGCGCGGGGTGACGTTCTCGCCCAGGCGCACCCGCCGGTTCGCCTCCCGGGAAGAGACGCGTGTCAGNCGCGTGTCAGACGGGTGATCAGGTCGATGCCGCTGCTGGCCCCGTTCTTATATGCGAGGGACTCATGGCCCAGGATGCGGCGGGACCGCACCGAAATGTCGGCGGCGGAGGCGACCCTGGCCGCATCGACCCGACGGCCGAGGTCTTCAACCATGCCCAGCACCATCATCGCGTCCGCCTCGCCCAGGAGCGAGAAAGACACCGAGTCGAGCACGGCCGCGGCCAGATCACGGGCCTGCCGCAACTGCTGCACGAGGGGTGATTGTGCACGGGGTGCCTGCGCGAGGGGTGCCTGCGCGAGGGAAGGCGCCGCCTGCGGTGAGGCGGTGGGGTGGTGCGGAGTGGGGGCTCCAGCCATGCCTTAATAGTAGATGTGTACTAATAATAAGTCAAGAGGTTCTGAACGAGTATAGAAAATAATTCGGTCGGCGCGGTGCCGTGGTTGGCCGACCACGCGCATCCGTCGGTGCGCCCCTCAGGCACCGCGGGCTTCCTAACGAATTCGACGGAGATTTTACCGATTTCGAGCCCAAACGGATGTTCTGGGCCGGTTCTGAGCAAAATCTCCGTCGAATTCGTTCGGCCAGGGGGCCGGCGCAGGAGTGCCGGGGAGCTCAACCGGGGAGCTCAACTGGGGAGCTCACGCCGACGGGCTCAACCGCCGCTACCCGCTAGAAGTTCGGCAGGAACTCCTGCCAGACCGCCCGCCGCTCTCCTCGCGGATCCGATTCGATGCGATCGACCTCGTCTCAGAGTCAGCCGGTCGGTTTCCGAGTAGGTCGGCCAGGTGTCGTCGGGCCGCCTTGTGCAGGCGAAGCGAAGCCAGTGCAGGCGCATCCGTTCGCCCGCGTTGATGAAGAGTTCCCGCCCGCCGAGCAGGATCATGGCCCGAGCCGTGGGGCCGTGGGGTCGTGGGGCCGTCGACGTGGTCGAACAGGGCGAACAGCTCGATTCCGTGTGTGGCGCTGATGCCCAGCGTGTGCTTAAGCCGCGGGACCAGGTCGAACCGGTACGTATAGACCGGCGCGACCCGGGAGTGGAAGTCGCCGATCTGCAGGCTCGGATACCAGAACACGAAATCCCCGCCGCAGTCCGACGACGACTGTTTCGCCGGCAGGCTCGCGTAGACGGAGCGCATCGCGTCGTGCGGGCTCTCCGGGGCGTGGTCGAAGATGGCCGCGATACGCGTCGGCGACTTCGGCAGGATGTCCACCCGGCCCCGGAACAGCGACCCCTCCCGCTCTTTGGTGCCGATGATCAGCGGCACCCGGTGCGCGGTCCCGTGACGGAAGGCGTCGAGCGGCCGCTCGGGCAGGAAATCCACGTCGATCACCGGGATCAGGCAGAAGGTGCCCGGGCTGGCATCCGGCGTGCGCGCCTGCAGCGCCACGGCCGCCTGGGTCAGGTCGGCTACCGCGGCGGTGGTCAGCGTGGATAAAGACCATCACCGGGCGGCCCAGCCGTCTACGCGACGCCGACGCCGGCCGAAGCACGTTGACACTCAGGCACTCCTCACCGGCCGCGGGGCCCGGAACCGCAGCTCGCCCACGGGTGGCGCAGCGTAGGGGATGCCGCGCCAGGCCGAATGCCATTGTCGTCCACGCCGCGCACGATCCCGCCGGTGACCCGCACCTGCAAGCGGCTCCGCGGGGTCGCGGTCATGGTGTCCTCACTTCGGGCGCGTCGACGCCGCTATCGGTACTCCGGGTTCGGCTGGAATCCGAACCGCTCGCCCTCGTCCCACTCCGCGCGGAGGTTCCCGTAGGCGGGGATGCCGCCGTTCGCCTTCAGCATTGCGGCCAGGTGCATCAGGTTCCAGGTCATAAAGGTCACGTTGCGGTTCGTGAAGTCACTGTCCGGCCCCCCGGAACCCGGGTCCAGGTAGCTCGGGCCCGGACCGATCGCGCCGATCCAGCCGACGTCGGCCGCCGGCGGAATCGTGAAGCCGATGTGCTGCAAGCTATAGAGCACGTTCGACGCGCAGTGCTTCACGCCGTCCTCGTTGCCGGTGATGACGGCCCCGCCCACCTTGCCGTAGTAGACGTACTGACCCTTGTCGTTCAGCTCCCCCGACATGGCATAGAGCCGTTCGATCACGCGCTTGGTGACCGAGCCGTTGTCGCCGAGCCAGATCGGTCCGCCGATCACGACGATGTCGGAGGCGCGCACCTTGTCGAACAGGGCGGGCCAGGCATCCGTCGCCCAGCCGTGTTCGGTCATGTCGGGGTAGACGCCCGAGGCGATGTCGTGGTCGATGGCCCGGATGTTCTCGACGTGGACGCCCTGCTCGTGCATCAGGTTGATGCTGAGGTTCATCAGGCCCTGTGTATGGCTGATTTCGGGGCTTCGTTTGAGGGTGCAATTGATGAACAGGGCCCGAAGGCCGGCGTATTCGAAGGATGCCTGGGTGTTGCGGATCGCGGTCATGGCGTCAGTTTTGCACCTGCCCCAGACCTCGTCTAGGGCCACACCGGGGCCCGCGCCCTCCGGATCGGGCCTTCGATCGGGCCGCGAATCGGGTTAACTGGGAGAGTGATTTCCAGAGAGCATCGGGTGTTGATCGTGGCCATTCTGGCGTCGTTCGTCGCGTTCCTGGACGGCTCCATCGTCACGGTCGCGCTGCCGGCGATTTCTCGGGAATTCGGCGGCGGTCTGGTGCTGCAACAATGGGCGGTCGACGGCTACCTGCTGTCATTGGGCGCCCTGATCCTCGTGGCCGGGTCACTCTCGGACACGTTCGGCCGGGTGCGGGTGCTCCGAATCGGACTGGTCTGGTTCGGGATCACCTCGCTGGCGTGCGCGGTCGCACCCTGGGGGAGTGCGCTCGTGCTGGCCCGGGTGCTGCAGGGCGTGGCGGCGGCTCTGCTCGTGCCGAGCTCCCTGGCGCTCATCACCTCGACGTTCTCGGGGGCGGCGCAGGCTCGAGCGATCGGGGCCTGGACCGGCTGGACGGGCATCGCGGGCATCATGGGTCCGGTGCTCGGCGGCATCCTGGTGGACACGCTCAGCTGGCGCCTGATCTTCGGGCTCAACGTGATCCCCATCATGGTTACCCTGGTGCTGCTGGCCGGCCTGGACGAGCCGGTGCGCACCCGTCCGGCGGCCCCCATCGACGCGTGGGGCGCCGGCCTGGCCGCGCTCGGGCTGGGCGGTCCGGTCTTCGCCCTGATCGAGCAGGGGCGGCTGGGCTGGGCCAGCCCGGTCGTGTTCGTGCCGCTTGTCGTCGGGCTGCTGGCCTTCGCGGGGTTCCTCTGGTGGGAGGCGCGCGCGCCGCATCCGATGATGCCCCTGAGCCTGTTCAAGATCCGCAATTTCGGCGTCGGTAACATCGCTACGGTCGGTTTCTACGCCGCCCTCGGCCTCGGTTTCTTCGTGTTCACGCTCTATCTGCAGCAGGTCGGCGGCTTCTCGGCGACCGTAACCGGTTTCGCCGGCATCCCGGCGACCGCCATGCTCCTGCTCTTCGCGACCCTGTTCGGCACCCTGGCCGGCCGCTACGGACCGCGCGCGTTTATGACCGTGGGCCCGATGGTGGCAGGAGCCGGATTCCTGCTGCTACTCGGGGCGGTGCCGCCGATCGCGCTCTGGTCGCAGGTCGTGCCGGCCGTCGTCGTGATCGGCCTCGGCCTGGCCATCACCGTGGCGCCGCTCACTTCCGCGGTCCTCGGCTCCATCCGGCCCGAGCAGGCCGGCATCGGCTCGGCCATCAACAACGCCGTCGCCCGGGTGGCCGGTCTAGTCGCGGTGGCTCTGGCCGGCACGATCATCGGGACTACGCTCGACGTTCCGGGATTCCAGCGCGTGATGGTCGTCGTCGCGGGCTTGATGTTCGCCGGCGGGCTCGCCTCCTGGCTCGGAATCCGCACCTCGGGTCCGGTTCTCGCGCCGGAGCACCCCGAATAACTGCTATAGTTTTCAAGTTGTCAGAGAGTACTTAGCTCTGGGCAGCCTGCGCTCGTAGCTCAACGGATAGAGCATCTGACTACGGATCAGAAGGTTGGGGGTTCGAATCCCTTCGGGCGCACATCTGGACCCCCGCAATCAGCAGATTGCGGGGGTTTCCTGTTTGTCCGAAATGCACGGGCGTCGGCACCCGAAAAAACGCGGTCTCTCGCAGCGATAGAGTGAGAAAGTGCTCACCCGCCTGGTTCAGATCTCCCGACCGGTGCTCTGGGTCAACACCATCGGAACCACCGTCATCGCCATGTGGCTGGTCGGGGATTTGTGGCGGTGGGAGATTGTTCCGCTGCTCCTCTGGGTGACGCTGCCGTTCAACCTGCTGATCTACGGTGTGAACGACATTTTCGACCAGGAAACGGATGCCCGGAACGCCCGCAAGGGTGGCCTCGAGGGGGCCCGCATCCTCGGCTCGGAAACCCGCGCCATCGTGCTCGGAGTCGTGCTGACCAACGTGCCTTTCGTGGCGTATTTCCTCGCTACGTTGCCGGCGGCGGCGCTCGCCTGGATCGCCGCGTACATGGTGATCTTCATCTTCTACTCGGCACCCCCGCTGCGTTTCAAAGCCCGGCGCTACCTCGACTCGCTCAGTAATGCCGCCTACGCTTTCCCGCTGGTCTTCGTGCCTCTCGCCCTCGGCGAGTCACCGGTCTGGGCGGCGGCGATCGGACTCATGGCGTGGAGTGTGGCCAAGCACACCTACGACGCGGTGCAGGACATCGACGAGGATCGTGCAGCCGGAATTCAAACCACTGCCGTTCATCTCGGCGCGCGCGGCTCCGTGGTGTGGAGCGGCGCGTGGTGGGCCCTGTCCACCGCGGGTTTCGCGCTGATCAACTGGCCGGTCGCCGTGGTGAATGCGCTCATCGCCGGCTGGTTGGTGGGGTCGCTGGGGCGCAGCCCCACGCCGATGACGGCCCGCCGAATGTACCGCTACTCGATCGCGTTCCCCTACGTCGCAGGTTCCGTCGCCGGGGCCCAGCTCGTGGCAGTTTTTTTGCTCAAGGAGCTCCTATGACACGATCCCGCAGGAAGACGAACCTGACCCCGCAGCGCATCGTCGTGCTCGGCGCGGGAGTCGGCGGGCTCACGGCCGCCGCGCTGCTGGCCCGCGCCGGCCATTCGGTGACGGTGCTGGAGGGCTCCGACTGGATCGGCGGAAAGAGCCGACGACTCGAAATCGACGGGCAGCACGTGGACACCGGACCGGCGCTGGTCACCTTCCCTCTGGTCTGGGAGGAGCTGCTGGCCCGCTACGACGCGCTCGGCGCCCGCCGCTCTGTTCCGGCCGAAGCCGCCGCGGTGGCCGCGGTGACGTTGCGGAGACTGCCTGAGGTGGGCCGGTACTTCTACCGGGGAGCGGACGCCGTCCTGCCGGTGCCCGCCGGTCACCCGTGGCACGCGGCCTGGACCCGGTTCGAAAAAGAACACGGTGGCCTCGGGCCTCAACTCACGAGCATGCTGACCGCCGACCCGGCCGATCCGGCATCGCTGCCGGCCGTACGCAACGTGTTTCGGCTCTACGGCACCCGCCTGACCACGCGCAGCTTTCTCGACGGCCTGAGCTGGATGCCCGAAGGCCTGCGTGAGGTCATCGCCATCCACACCCTCAATGCCGGTGTCTCTCCCCGGCGGACCCTCGCACTGTATGCGAGCATGCCGGCGATCATGGCCAGGGACGGCGTGTGGGTTCCCGAGGGCGGTGTGAACGAGCTGCCGCTCGCATTGCACCGGCTCGCGTTGAACGCCGGCGCGGTCGTGCGCATTAGCGAGCCCGTCACAGCCGTGTCGAAAGGGCTCGTGACCACGGCGACGACGACGCATCCGGCCGACGTGATCGTGAGCGGGCTCGACCGTGGGGTGCTCGACGGGCTGCTCGGCGTGCCGCCGGTCCGGCCACGGAAGCTGTCCTGCTCCGGCGTGGCCATCTATGCCGTGCTTGAGACCTCGTTGCCGGAGGGCACCGCCACGCATTCCGTCGTGTTGCCCGACGACCCGGCCGCCCTGCACCGCAGTCTCGATGCCGGGGCTGTGCCCGAGCAGACGATGGCCTTCCTGAACTATTACCGGCCGCACGAGGTCTATGCCAACGACCGGGCCACCGTGGCGGTGCTTCTCACCGCGCCCGCTGACGGCCGCCGCTATGACCTCGACAGCCCGTGGGTGGCGCGTGAGGTCGCGCGGGTCAGCGCCGCCGTGGGCCTGGACCGGCCGATCAGCGAGCTGTTCCGTGATCACGTCGTGCTTGATCCGCGGTACTTCGCTGGCTGGGGCTCCACCGGTGGTGCGCTCTACGGCGCCACCAACCCGCTCTGGCAGAGCGGGCCGTTCCACCGCCCCGGGTACACCAGCCGGGCACGCCCGTGGCTGTGGCGGGTGGGGGCATCGGTGCACCCCGGCGGCGGTATACCGGCCGTGCTCGGCGGCGCCATGACAGCGACCCACAAGCTGATCGGCCGCCTCGACGCCCGCTGACCGAGGAGTGACGGCCGCCGGATCAGCGAACGGCCAGGTCCGGCCGAGGCAGATGCGCCGACTCGGGGCGCACATTGGCGCGATCACAGCCGAAGCAGGTCAGCACGTAGACGGGGAGGGCGCGGTGTACGGCGTGCACCGGGTTCGGCGTCAGGCGAGCTGTCGAGTGGCAAAAAGGACACGTGATTCTCATGGCTGAAGCTCCTGATCTTGTACCCGCCACGATCTGCAACGCGTGTTTCGAAGTTGACTCAGGTGATGTGGGCGCAGTACCCCCTTGACCTGGCCGGATGCGTGTGCCGTACCCTCCGGCATTCTGTGCTAGCGAGGTTCGATGTGCTCGACCATGAAGTCCGTGCCGGGGAACAGGATGCTCTCATGCCCTTCGCTGAACCGCACGAGGTAGGGAGGTTCGCCGTCAAGCCCGCGAACCTCCACGATCTCACCGTGCCGGTCCGGTGCTTCTACCGTCTTTCCTCAGATGACGACCCGGTCTCCCTGTGCTGCATGCATGGGAATTTCCTCCTCGCGGATCACCGTACGCCCGCTCGCGCCCCCTGCACAGGGCAGCGAGACGCGGCGCGCCGGGTTCCGTCAAGGCTGGCGCAACCTGGGCGGTGCAGGTCAGTCCTCGCCATGCAGGCGATCGCAGAGGGCGGTGAGTTGCAGGAGCTCGTCGGTGCCGAGCGTGTCGCCGATGCGGTCGGTGATGGTGCCCATGTGCTGGACAGCGACCCGGCGGAACAGGTCGAAGCCGGCATCCGTCAGTTCGATCAGGGCGCCGCGGCCGTCAGTAGGGTCGGTGTGCTTCCGCACATAGCCCCGCGCGGCCAGTCGGTCGACCAGACGGCTCACGCTCGGCTGGGTCAACAGCACCTGCCGATTCAAATCGCGGAGCCGCAGGCGCCGCCCGGCAGCCCGGGACAGGTTGAACATTACGTCGTACTCGTTGAACGAGATGTCATGAGCCGGAAAATCGGCGGCCAGGCTGCGCATAATGGCAACCTGGGCACGAAACAGTGATTCCCAGGCGGCCACGGCCACGGCTCGATCAGTCACGCTGCCTCCACACATCCTTGATCTCCAAGAATAGGGACTCGGCATCGGGACGCCTCCCCCACTCGTGGGGATTTGAACAAAAAAAGAATGACGAACAAGTGGCGCTTCGTTACGCGTTCGTTATATATTCGTAGTGCGTCAACCGTTTGCTGTGGCGGAAGACGCGAAATGTGATTGCAGGACACTCTTGGTGCAAGGGAAGAGGGCCGGTCGTAGCTACTACGACCGGCCCTCTGTCACGCCATCGCCGTCGAATTGTTTTGCAGCGTCGCTCCCGGAAGGCGAGAACCGACCGCAATTTGTGGATGTTGTTCATCCCGGGCGGAGCGCCGTGCCCGGTGTTGGACCAATTCGACGGAGATTCTGGTCTGAAACTGCTTTTCGGAGTATTGCGGGGACGATTTGGGCAGAATCTCGGCTCCCCTGCTGTATCCGTGGGTGTTTCGGAGCGCCTTAACGGCCGCACGCCGCTTCCTGTCTAGGTTTCTGACTGTCAAAGGAAAGAAACTTTATAG
>NZ_SOFV01000043.1:0-154292 GCF_004402465.1 Cryobacterium sp. TMT2-14
CGCCTTCGGCTTCAAATCACCCGACGCCCTCATCGCCCTGGCCATGCTCAGCCTCGGCGGCCACAAACCCGCACTCCCCGGCCGGGTTTAACCCACGGAAGCAGCAGGAGAGCCAAAATCTCCGTCGAATTCGTTCGGCCGGGGGCCGGCGGCGGATGCTTCGCGATGGGTCGGGAGGTTGGGGCGCCTTCAGGCTGAGCCAGCAGCAGCCCCAGCAACAGCAACAGCAACCTCAGCCTGCAGCGGAAGCGCCCGGAAGCTCTCGAAGCGGCGCAACTCCCCGTCGATCGGATCGGTGAAGGTCACCTCGCTCGCCAGGAGCTGCAGCGGGCGGGTGAAATCGTCGAGCGCGACATCCTGAACGACCGGGTACACCGGGTCATCGATGATGGGGATCCCTAGGCCCAGCATGTGCATTCGCAGCTGATGGGTCTTTCCGGTGCGCGGCGTCAGCCGATAGACGCCCGTGTGCTGCAGAACGGTCTCCAGCTCGATCAGCGACTCGGCATTGGCCGGGTCGTCGGTCACCTCGGCTTGCCAGTGGCCGCGCCTGCTCGTGAGGTGGTTGCGCACGGTGACGGGCAAATCCAGATCCGGCCGCAGCGGGGCCAGCGCCCGGTAGGTCTTTTCGACCTCGCCGCGTTGGAACATCGATTGATACTCCCCACGCCAGCGCCGCTCCGTCGCCAGAACCACGAGGCCCGATGTCACCCGATCCAGGCGATGCAACGGCGAGAGCTCGGGAAGTCCCAACTCGGCGCGCAAGCGCACCACCACACTCTGTACAACGTGTCGGCCGCGCGGAATGGTCGAGAGAAAGGCCGGCTTGTCGATCACGACGAGTCGGGCATCCCGATGCACCACGTGGATGGTCCCGGGCACGACTGTCTCATCGGCGAGATCGCGATGAAACCAGACAAAGGTACGCGGGCCGTAGGGGTCGCTGCCCACGACCAGCGCGCCCGACTGATAGGCGAAGCGTTCCCCGGCCAGAAACCCGGCGACATCGACAAACTCGGCGAGTCGCTCGAGCAACCACGCACCCATGGTCGGCCACGGATGCGGCCCGGCCCGGCCCCCATCCGGCGTGCATACCCAGGCAGCGTCAAGCCCGTGGCGCTGTGGCAACGGGGAGGGCGGTGGCATTCACCGATCGTACGCCGCCCGGCAACCGCTCCACCAACTCGGAGACACCGGCGGCGAGCCGAAGCACATGACTGCGAAACCCTACAGGTAGTATGTGAATCGCACCCCAACCACTAGATGTGGTTCTTTCGCCCGACTCAGCGTCCCGCCCGATTGCCGTGGGTACCGACCCAAGGAGATGGCAGCGCGTGCTGAAAATGGAAAATCCCGGCGCAGGAAACCTCACGACCGAGCATGCTCTGGGCGCGCTCATGGTGGCCAAACGGGACGGCCGCCTGCTCGCCTTCGACAACGCCCGCATCTACGCGGCACTGGCCAAGAGCTTCACCGAGGTGAACGGCGAGTTGACCCCGCTCACGCACCGCACCATCCGTGACCTGGTCGCTCGCGTCGACCGCGAGATCGCCTCGCGCTTCGCGGTCGACATCAAGATCTACGAGGTGCAGAACATCGTGGAACACGCCCTGCTGGACAGCAAGGAGTACGACGCCGCCGAGGCCTACATCAACTACCGCATCCAGCGGGACTTCGCCCGCAGCAAGGCCACCGACATCAACCACTCGATCATAAAACTGATCAGCAAAGACGAGTCGGTCGTCAACGAGAACGCCAACAAGGACAGCGACGTCTTCAACACCCAGCGCGACCTGACCGCCGGCGCGGTGGGCAAGGCCATCGGCCTGAAGATGCTGCCCCCGCACGTCGCCAACGCCCACCAGAAGGGCGACCTGCACTTCCACGACCTCGACTACCACCCCTACGCGCCGATGACGAACTGCTGCCTGATCGACTTCACGACGATGCTGAGCCAGGGCTTCCGAATCGGCAACGCCGACGTCAACCCGCCCCGGTCGATCCAGACGGCGACGGCCCAGATCTCGCAGATCATCGCCAACGTGTCGTCGAGCCAGTACGGCGGATGCTCGGGGAACCGCATCGACGAAGTTCTCGCCCCCTACGCCGAGAAGAACCTCGAAAAGCACCTGGTCGACGCAGGCAAGTGGATCGCGGATAAGTCGCAGCACCGGTCCTATGCCGAGGAGAAGACCCTCAAGGACATCTACGACGCGATGCAGAGCCTCGAATACGAGATCAACACCCTGTTCACCTCGAACGGGCAGACCCCCTTCACCTCCCTGGGCTTTGGCCTCGGCACCAGCTGGTTCGAGCGAGAAATCCAGAAGGCGATCCTACAGATCCGGATCGAGGGGCTCGGCAGCGAGAAGCGCACGGCAATTTTCCCGAAACTGATCTTCACCATCAAGCGCGGCCTCAACCTTGCACCGAACGACCCGAATTACGACATCAAGCAGCTTGCGCTGGAATGTTCCACCAAACGCATGTACCCCGACATCCTCAACTACGACAAGATCGTCGAACTCACCGGCAGCTTCAAGGTGCCGATGGGCTGCCGCTCGTTCCTGCAGGGCTGGACCGACGAGCAGGGCAACGACGTCTCCGAGGGTCGGATGAATCTCGGAGTCGTGACGCTCAACCTGCCCCGGATCGCCCTCGAGGCCGCCGGTGACAAGGACAAGTTCTGGAGCATCCTTGCCGAACGGGTGAGCACGGCGCGCGACGCCCTGCTCTTCAGAATCGACCGGTGCAAGGAAGCGACCCCGGAGAACGCCCCGATCCTCTACATCTACGGCGCCTTCGGCCAACACCTGAATGCCGGTCAGCCCGTCGACACCCTCTTCAAGAACAAGCGCGCCACCGTTTCCCTCGGCTACATCGGCCTCTACGAGGTGGCCGCGGCCTTTTACGGCGGTGACTGGGAGTCCAATCCCGAGGCGAAGGACTTCACCGTCGAGATCCTGCGCACGCTCCATGGGCGCACCCAGGAGTGGAGCACCGAGTACGGCTACCAGTTCAGCGTGTACTCGACGCCGAGCGAGAGCCTGACCGACCGGTTCTGCCGACTCGACACCGCGAAGTTCGGCGCCGTGGCAAACCTCACCGACAAGGACTACTACACCAACAGCTTCCACTACGACGTGCGCAAGAGCCCGACGCCGTTCGAGAAGCTGGACTTCGAGAAGGTCTACCCGGCGTACTCCTCCGGCGGGTTCATCCACTATTGCGAATACCCGATCCTGCAGCAGAACCCCAAGGCACTCGAGGCGGTATGGGACTACTCCTACGATCGCGTCGGTTATCTGGGCACCAACACTCCGATCGACCGGTGCTACGCCTGTGGCTTCTCGGGCGACTTCGACGCCACCCCGCGTGGGTTCGAGTGCCCCGAGTGCCACAACGCCGACCCGATGACCTGCGATGTCGTCAAGCGCACCTGTGGCTACCTCGGCAACCCGCAGGCCCGCCCGATGGTGCACGGCCGGCACACCGAGATCACCTCCCGGGTCAAGCACATGCCGGGCGCCACCGGCATCCGTGGGGCGGATGCCGCGGCATCCGTCGCCGTGGATGCGTAACCCCCGGCCCGGCGAGTGGCTGTCGGAGAAACTGAGCCAGCGGTACGTCGGCGACTACAAGCCCTTCGTCTTCGTCGACGGCGAGGGGGTGCGGTGCAGCCTGTACCTGTCCGGTTGCCTGTTCGCCTGTGAGGGCTGTTTCAACGAGGCCACCTGGAGTTTTCGCTACGGGCAGCCGTACACCCAGGAACTTGAGGATCGGATCCTGGCCGATCTCGGCCAGGAGTACGTACAGGGCCTCACCCTCCTCGGCGGGGAGCCGTTCCTCAACACAGGGGTGTGCCTGGCCCTCCTCGACCGCGTGCGCCGGGAGTTCGGCACGTCGAAGGATGTGTGGTGCTGGACCGGCTACACGTTCGAAGAACTGTTGCGGGAGAGTGCGGACAAGCTGGCCCTTCTCGGCACGATCGACGTTCTGGTCGACGGTCGGTTCGAACTGGCCAAACGCGACCTCAAACTGCAGTTCCGGGGCAGCAGCAACCAGCGGATCATCGACGTTCAGGAGTCCCTGGCCAGTGGACAGGTGACGCTGTGGGGCGGGCTCACGGACGCGACCGGCACCTTCGAACAGATCGAGAAACGGAACCTGATCTAGGTCAGAACAGCGGCCAGGGCACCGCGGGCATGTCGCCGCGCGGCGCCGGGAACCGCCCTTCGGAGCGCAACCGGTCGCAGCGTGCAGCCAGTGCGGCGATCTCGGCGTCGGTGAGCAACCCGGCGAGGATGTCGCCGAGCTCGCCGGTCAGCTGCGCACTGACCCGGTCGATCCCGTCCAGCTCGTCGGCGATGAGCTCGTCGCCCAGCCAGCCCCAGAGCACGGTGCGCAACTTATGGTCGACGTGAAAGGTGAGGCCGTGGTCGATGCCGTGACGGTGCCCGTCCGGCATCGCCAGGATGTGGTCGCCCTTGCGATCGGCGTTGTTCACGATTATGTCGAACACGGCCATGCGTCGCATCGCGGCCGAGTCCTCATGGATGAGGGTCACCGCACGATTGTGCTCGTCCCGGCCGTCGAAGACGCGACGCCAGCCCGGGGTCGGCGCGGCTTCCCACGGGACGAGGTCGACGGCATCCTGATCGGGATCGGTATGCTGCCACAGCTGCACCATCCCCCGGCCCATCGGGCCACCCCGCAGCCAGGTCCGAGGCACGACGTTCCAGCCGAAGGCCTGCGAGACCAGGTAGGCCGCGGCCTCGCGGTTGGCGAGGTTGCCGTCGGGAAAGTCCCACAACGGATTCTCGCCGGCAATGGGCTTGTAGACCACCGTGAATCCGCCGATAGTGCCGAGGAAGGTCGCGTTCGAGGCCGTCGTGATGCGTCCCGTGAGCTCGAGCTCACCGTCGAGCTCACCGTCGAGGGCGGCATCGTGCATCAGGGGCTGCCGGGGAGGGTGCAGGTGTGTCCGTCGGCGTCGATGGGGTTGCCGCAGAGCGGGCAGAGGGGGCGGCCGGCCCCCACCACCTCGCGCGTGCGCTTGGCGAAGGCCCGGGCGGTACCGACGGGCATCCGTACCAGGAGCATCTCCGCCGGCTCCTGCATGATCGCGTCGAGCAGATCCTCGTCGGGCACGTCGTCACTGGCCGGATCGACTTCCACGAGCGGATAGGCCTCAAGCACGACCTGCACGGTCGAGGGGTCCCAGCCCAGGCTCATCCCGCCGGTGCGGAATTCCTCCGCGACGGGCTGATCCAGCGGCTCGTTGTCGACGAGTTCGACGGGGGTAGTGCTTGGGATGCTGAACGGGTTGCCCTCATGGCTCATCAGCTGGTCGAGCATCTCATCGATTTTCTCGGCGAGCAGCGCGGATTGTTGTTTCTCCAGGGCGATGCTCACAATCTGAGCTCCGGTGCGCACCTGCAGGTAGAACGTGCGAGAACCAGGCGGACCGACGGTGCCGATGACGACACGATCCGGCCAGGCAAACTCATGGACGATTGTGGGCATGTGGGTATTTTAGGCGACCGTTGTGTGCGGCGCCTGACCAGCCCCGCCACCCACCGGCGCGTCGGCCAGAGGGGCGCTGGCGCCGAGCCAGGCGAGGTCGCCGGCATCCGTGTTGATAGCGTGCACGCTCGGCCGGCTGGTGCCGAAGCGCACGATCGAAACGGATGCCGGACCCACGTTGATGCGCTGAAAGAGGTCGAGGTGCATGCCGAGCGCATCGGCCAGAACGGACTTGATGATGTCGCCGTGGCTGACCGCCACCCACACCGCGCCCGGACCGTGCTCGGCCTCGAACGCCGCATCGTGACGACGGATGGCCGCGACCGACCGGGCCTGCATGGTCGCCATCGACTCTCCGCCGGGAAAGGTGACGGCCGACGGCTGAGACTGCACTGACGACCAGAGCTTCTCCTTGGCGAGATCGCCGAGGGCTTGGCCCTGCCACTCACCGTAATCGCATTCGGTGATGTCCTCCTCCACCGGCGTCACGAGCGAGCCGGCCTGCTGATCCAGGATGAACTGAGATGTCTGCCGGCAGCGCTCCAGAGGACTCGACACCACGCCGACCAGCGGCACCACGGCCAGGCGCTTGGCCGTGAGGGCGGCCTGGTCTTGCCCGATCTGGTCGAGTCGAACGCCGGCAGCGCGGCCGGCCAGCATTCCGGTGGCATTTGCAGTGGTGCGGCCGTGCCGCACGAGGATGACTGTGGCCATGGGTACAGCCTAGACAGGCAGGGTGGGAACGGAGCCCGGCCAGACGATCTGATGCTTGAGGAAGCCGGATGTCACGTCGCGTCCTCCAAGCTGACCGCCGACACCGTCCACGCGGTGCAGTCAGCTGGACTCTCCGTGACTCAGTCGGTCGGGTCGGTGATGAACCCCTCGTCGATCATCCAGGCATAGGCCACATCAGCGGGTTCCTTCCCGTCGACGTCAACCTGACGGTTCATGCCGCGCAGAACCTCGTCGGTGAGCTTGGGCGAAATCCGGGCGAAGATCTCTTCCAGGCCGGGGGTGGCCTCGATCGACTCGGTGAAGAAGACCGGCGCGACGTTGTACGCAGGGAAAAACGCGAGATCGTCGATCAGAACTGTGAGGTCGAGCGCGTCGAGTCGACCGTCGGTCGTGAAAACCTCGCCGAAGTTGCAGGCGCCGTCGTCGGTCGCGCTGTAGATCGCACCGGTGTCGTAGATTCCGATGTTGCCATTGGGCACCCCGTCAGCGGCGCCACGTTCGAGTCCGTAGTGGGCGAGCATGGGGTTCATGCCGTCCGGCCGGGAGTTGAATTCGGATTCGACGCAGAAAGTGCGATCCTCCACCGGCAACGCAGCGAGTTCGGACATGGTCGTGATGCCGCCGAGCTCGGCGACCGCCTCACTGCGCACAGCCAGGGCATAGGTGTTATTCATCGGGGCCGGTGCGCCCCAGGTGATGCCGTTCTGGATGTCGATGTCATACACGGCTTGCCACATTTTGTCTTGGTCGGCGATCGACTCATCCTGACCGAGGTAGGTCAGCCAGGCGGTTCCGGTGTATTCCCAGAGCATGTCGGCCTGACCAGAAAGAATCAGCTCGCGGGTCGGCTGGCTGCCGGGCAGATTGCTGAGGTCTGTGACGTCGAATCCCGCGGCGGTCCCGGCGAGCACCGCGATCTTGCCGAGCAGTAGCTGCTCCGTGAAGTTCTTGGACGTGACCGTGAGGTCGACGCCCTCGGCGCCCTCGAGCGGGGTGATCGACCCAGGTCCGACCGCGGGAACGTACGAGGTTGCCGGCTTCAGGCCGCAACCGGTCAGAGCGACTGCGGACAGGGTGAGGAGACCGGCTACCACCCCCCAGCGGCCGAGGGACGTGAGGCGGGTGCGAGAAGACGAGCGATACATCTAGAGTCCCTTCGGGCGGGCGATGTGTTCCACAACGCGGCCGACCCAGTCGATGAGCAGGGCGAGCAGAGCCACGAGCAGCGCTCCGGTGACGAGCACGGGGGTGAGGCTGAGATTGACGCCCGTAGTGATCAGGATGCCGAGTCCGCCGCCGTTGACGAACGTGGCCAGGGCCGCGGTGCCCACCAGCAGAACGAGAGCGGTGCGCACGCCCGACAGCATGACCGGAACGGCGAGCGGGAGCTCCACCCGAAACAATACGGCGGCGGAGCTCATGCCCATGCCTCGTCCGGCCTCGATGAGGCGGGCGTCGACCTGCTGCAGGCCCACCATGGTGTTGCGCAGCACCGGAAGCGCGGCGTAGAGCACGAGACTCAGCGTCGCGGCCCAGAAGCCGAAGCCGACCCAGAACGCGAGCAGCACGACGACGCCGATCGCGGGGGCCGCCTGACCGAAGTTGGCGATGGCGAGCACCGGAGCGGTCAGAAACCGCAAGGGTCTGCGGGTCAGGGCGATTCCCAAGGGAATCGCGATGACCAACACGATCACCGCGGCGAGCAGGGTGAGCTGGATGTGCTCCACCGTGTAGACCCAGAGCGCGCCGGGAGCGAGGGTGGTGAGCACGATCGGCGACAGGTTGGCCGTCAGCAGCCAGATCACGAGCGCCAGGAACGCGAGCAGGATGCCGGCCAGCTGGTAGACCAGTCCCCGCCAGGATCGCCACACCGTGCGCGCACGGCTGACCGGTACGCCGGTCGCAGTCGGGTCGCCCGGCGTTTCAACGGCGGAATCGCCGCCGGCAAGGCCCGCCTCTGTATGCGGGGTGCGGGTACTCACTGAACGGACCGCGCGTCAGCGCCGCTGGGATCGGTCTCGATCAGGTCTGCCTCGGCGGCAGACACCTGCGCCTGGAACAGGCCGGTGTTCAGCCCGACGGGGGCCTGGTCTGACTCAAGCACGGCAGCGGACTGTGACCGGGTGATGGCGTCCATCACGGTTTGAACGTCGATGACGCCCTTGAACATGTCGCGGCGGCCCGTGACGAGCGCGGCCCCGGCGCTCGAGACGAGCATCGTGTCGAGCGCGTCATTGAGAGTAGCCCGCTTGCCGACGAGCGGAAGTTTCGGGTCGGGAACGTCGCTGATGACCTCGAGGCGGCCGAGCTGGCGCGCGGAGAGCCACTGGATGGGTCGGCGACGCTCATCGACGATGACCGCGTGGCCGTGGCCGGTCTCGACGACGCGGGCCAGCACATCCGCTGCCCGTTCACCGGGTTTGCCCACGACGGCGTCGCTGAGGCTGACCTCCGCCACCCGGGTCAGGGTGAGCTGTTTGAGGCCGGCGCCGGACCCGATGAAGTTTTCGACGAACTCGTTGGCCGGGTCGCCGAGGATGCGTTCCGGAGTGTCGTACTGCACGAGCTGGGCACCCTCGTTGAAGATGGCGATCCAGTCGCCGAGCTTGACGGCCTCGTCGAAGTCGTGGGTCACGCAGACGATGGTCTTCTGCAATTCTTCCTGGATGTTGAGCAGTTCGTCTTGCAGGCGCAGTCGGGTGATCGGGTCGACGGCGCCGAAGGGCTCGTCCATCAGAAGCACGGGCGGGTCGGCCGCGAGGGCGCGCGCCACGCCGACGCGTTGCTGCTGGCCGCCGGAGAGCTCCTTGGGGTATCGGTCGCGGTAGAGCGCCGGGTCGAGGGAAACAAGCTCGAGAAGCTCGTCGACGCGGGCCGCGATGCGGGCCTTGTCCCAGCCGAGCATCTTCGGCACGATGCCGATATTGGTGGCGACTGTCATGTGCGGGAAAAGTCCTCCGGCCTGAATGACATAGCCGATGCCTCGGCGCAGAGTGTCGCCGTTCATGTCGGTGACGTCGTCGCCATCGACGACGATGCGCCCCTCAGTCGGTTCGATAAGCCGGTTGATCATCTTGAGTGTCGTGGTCTTGCCGCAGCCCGAGGGACCGACGAGCATCACGATCTTGCCGGCCGGGATCTCCATGGTGAGACCGTCGACGGCGGGGCGCGCCTGGCCGGGGAACCGCTTGGTGACGTGGTCCAACAGGATGCTTGCACCGGTGATGCCGGTGGGAGTGACGGATTCTTCGGTGCTGCTGGATTCAGCAGGGTTGGATGCAATGTACTCAGACACGGATACCTCGAGGTGTGGTCAGGCGGCCGAGGCCGACGAGAAGGAGATCAAGAATAAGGGCGAGCACGACAACGCCGATGACGCCCGTCAGCACTGACTCGAGGGAGTTGGCGCCGCCGAGTCGGGATAGGCCGGAGAAGATGAATCCACCCAGGCCCGGGCCGAGGGAGTATGCGGCGATCGCGGCGACACCCATGACCATCTGAGCGGATACCCGAACGCCCGTGAGGATGATCGGCCAGGCGATCGGCAGTTCCACCTGCAGGAGCGTGCGAAACCGGCTCATGCCGATGCCGCGGGCGGATTCCACGATCGATGGAGCGATACCCGACAGGCCCACGACCGCGTTCCGCAAAATGGGCAGCGTGGCGAAGAACGCCACCACGACGACGGCCGGAAGGACACCGAAGCCGAGCGGCGCGATGAGCAGTCCGATGAAGGCAAACGACGGGATGGTCAGGCCGATGGCCGACACCGAGTTGGCGATCCCGGTGAGCGCGGAACTGCGGTAGACGAGTGAAGCCAGCACGACGGCAATGACGGTCGCCAGGATCAGGCACTGAACGACAAGGCTGAAATGCTGCCAACTGCTGAATAGGATCTGCTCATACTGATCCCCTAGAAAGTCCAACACATCAAAACCTCTTCGAGTTGAGAACACACTGATTCACCGCCACCGGCACGGGCACAATGGGAGGCGCGGATGCCGAACTGGATGGGGACGCAGGCTGTGAGCCTTCGGTGAGGGTTGCTGAGCATTCTCGCACGGCCACCCCCCTATTGCCGCAGCGAGATATAACGGACCGGTGTGCGCCTGACTGGCCGACTGGATGCTCCTCTAGGGTGTGAACACCGTTTACGTCAGGAAGCAGCTGAATGAATTTCGATCTCGCAGGCAAGACCGCCCTCATCACCGGCGCCAGCTCGGGCATCGGCAGTCACTTCGCCCGAGCCTTCGCCGCGACGGGGACGAGCCTCATTCTGGTGGCCCGCCGAACCGAGAAATTGGAGGCTCTCGCATCCGAATTGCGCAAGCAGAACGGGATCGACGTCCACGTCATTTCGCAGGACCTGAGCGAGCCCGGTGCGGCCGCCGCGGTCGAGCACCAACTCCTCGACCAGCAGATCACCGTTGATGTTCTCGTGAACAACGCCGGCTTTGGAACCAATGCGCGCCTGGTCGACGAAGACCGAGCCCGCCTTCACGCGGAAATCGCTCTGAACGTCAGCACGCTGGTCGACCTGACGGCTGCCTTCCTGCCGGGCATGGTGGCCCGAGACTCGGGCATCATCGTGAACATCGCCAGCACCTCGGCGTACCAGCCCGTGCCCGGGATGGCGGTCTACGCAGCCACGAAGGCGTTCGTCCTGTCGTTCACCGAGGCCGTCTGGGGCGAGACCCACAACACCGGAGTGCGGGTTTTCGCGGTGAGTCCGGGGTCCACCGACACTGAGTTTTTCGACATCGCCGGTTCGCAGTCACCCGGCAAGCGAGTGCCGGCCTCGAATGTCGTCGACGTGACCCTGGCTGCCATCAGCGCCAGAAAATCGGTGCCGTCCGTGATTGTCGGTGCGCGCAACAGAATCACCGCATCGCTCGTCACGTTCATCCCGCGCAGAACGGTGATCACACTTGCCGGTACGATCTTCCTTCCCCGGGGCTAGCCGATCGGTCTGTGGCTTTCCGAAGGTCAGGTCCAGTGCCAGGTCGAGACCAAATTCGGCCAGGGCACCATCGGCCGGCTTTCGCCTCGCGGGGCACTTCTGACGCCGCCGCGGTGAAGTGAGCGACCGGGCGCGCGTCGTGACCTCGAGGCCGACGGCAACCCCGCATCCCGCTTTTCGTTCTGACCAGACATAGGCATTTCAGTAACTGAAATGGCGTTCCACGCAGTCGGGACTAGAGCAGCGGTCCGCGCCGCGCCGATAGCCCGGCGAAGAGGGCGTGCAACAGCGGGAGCGCGGACACGGCTACGAGCACCGTTCCGAGCACGACATCTTCGGCACGAAGCAGAATGCCGCCGATCAGCAGAGCGGCGAAGAGGATTGCCGAGACGATCTGACGTGCGGTTCGCTCGATGATGACCAAGCGACGCTCGATCCGGGGAGTCTGCACCGAGACGGTACCGTCGTCGAATCGCGTCGTGAGGCTGTCGAGCCGCTGGGGAAGCCGCGCGATGATGGCCGCAACCGACGCCACTTGCTTTGCGGTCGCCTGCACCACGTTCCCGCCCTCGGCGCGGATCAATTGGGCGGAATATGGCTCGACGGAATTCCAGATATTGAAGGCGGGGTCGAGCGAACTGCACATTCCCGAGGTCAGCGACATCGCGCGCACGATGAGCAGAAAGTTCTCCGGAAGCTGAAACGGCAGCGAGCGCACCACATCACCGAACTCGATGGCGAAGGCGCGGAACTCGCGCGGGTCGACATCCTGCAACTCGGCGAAACCCATCCCGCCGAAACGGGCGAACAGCTTCGTCATCGCGCGCTCGAGTTCGGCGGTGTCAGCGGACGGCAGGAGCACACCCACTTCGCGGATGCCGTCCACCATCCCCTTTCCGTCCCGTGACGCGGCGGCGATGAGCAGATTCACCAGGCCCCGACGCAGGACATCGGGCACGTCGCCCATCATCCCGAAGTCGATGAAGGTGAACTTCCAGGCCCGGCCGTGGTCCGCTCCGGGTACACCGGCGGCGAGCGGCGTGACGAAGATGTTTCCGGGGTGCGGGTCGGCGTGGAAGTAGCCATTGACGAAGAGCTGGTCGAACATGACCGCCGCGAAGTCCTCGGCAACTTCTGACGGGTCGATTCCGGCTGCCCTCAGACCGTCGACGTCATTGATCTTGATCGCGGTCACGTCTTGGAGGGTCAGCACGCGCCGCGTGGTGCGCTCCCACACCAATTCGGGAACGCTGACCCGGGGGTCGTCTGCGAAGTTCCGCTCGAACCGTTCGGCGCTTGCCGCCTCGTGCAGGTAGTCGATCTCCTCAAGACTCGTGAACGCGAACTCCTCGACCAGGGCGGGCATGTCGACGCGATCCGAAACGAGACGCACGTGGCTGAGCCAGCGGGCAACACGTCGGAGAGCGCCGAGGTCGACCTCGACGATCTCGCTGATGCCCGGCCGCTGAATCTTGACGACGACGTCGAGCAGGCCGGTCTCGGCGGCATCCAGTTCCGACAGCCGAGCGCGGTGCACCTGACCGAGGGATGCTGCGGCCAGCGGCGAGGGATCGATGTAAGAGAACGCACGCTCGAGCGTCACACCCAGCTCGGCTTCAGCGACGGCCTGGATCGCCGGAAAGGGCACCGGCGGAACCTCGTCTTGCAGACCTTCGAGCTCTTTCGTGATCTCCGGCGGCAGCACGTCGAGGCGCGACGACATGAACTGGCCGACCTTGATCATGAGGCCACCCAGGTCGACCGCGAGCACGTGGAAGCGCTGCGCGATGTGCTGCAGTCGCGCCGATCTGCTTCGTGCCGCGACCCGCGCGAGCCCGACCCGCGGGAGAAGGACCTCGTAACACCACGTCTGCGCCAAATACAGGGCGGCGAACCGCAAAATCCGGCGGTAGCGGGCACGCAAGTCCGCGACGTCGGTCATCTGATCTCCGTGATGCCGACGTGCTGAGGGCACTCGGTCAGTCCTGGGCGAGGATGGCGTACAGCTTGCGACGCGCCTCATCCAGGATGGCGACAGCCTGCTTCACCTGCTCCGGGTTGCCGGATCGCGCGACCTGCGCGGCGGCCTGAGCCAGGTCGATGCCGGCCTTGGGCAGCGCGGCCGCCCGCCCGGTGTCCCGAGCGCTCTGGGCCTCCCACGGGGCCGGCTGGTCGGCCATGGCATCCGCTACCCCGCGGCCTTCGTCCGTGAGCGAGTAGGTCTTGCGACCGTTGGACTCCTCGGCGTTGATGAGGCCCTCGTCCGCAAGCAGCTGAAGCGTGGGATACACCGAGCCGGGGCTCGGCTTCCAGGCGCCATTGCTGCGTTCCTCGATCTCATGAATGATCTGATAGCCGTGCATCGGCTTCTCGGCGAGCAGCGCAAGCACCGCCGCACGCACGTTCCCGCGTGCCATTCTCGGACCGGCCTTGCGGTCGAACTGTCCGCGCAGCTGCTCCATGGCATCCCACATTCCGCTGGGCCAGCCCTCACCAGCACCGCCCCGGCGTGCCCTGAACCCGTCACCCATAAATGAACCACTCATGATGTCCTCCTCAGCGCCGAAGCCATCCGGCTCGACGATAGTTAACGATATATCGTTCGCGACGTGATGGCGAAACCAGGATCAATCTTCTTTCCACCGTCTGGGAGGCGCCTGTGCCCACCCTGCCGCGCGGTAATGTTGACCCCATTGCCGTCGCCTTGCACCAGGACGACGCCCCTGAATCCGAGGAGAACCAGATGTCCGTCGGCCTGCTCGCCGTTGTCGATGACATACTCACCGCCGCTCTCAAAGCTAGCGCGAAGACCGCAGGCGTCGTGATCGACGATGCGGCCGTCACGCCTCAGTACGTTCAGGGACTGTCACCGGCGCGCGAGCTTCCCATCGTGTGGCGGATCGCTCTCGGTAGCCTGTTCAACAAATTCGTCATCATCATCCCGCTCGCACTACTCCTCTCCGCCTTTGCGCCGTGGGTGTTGCCGTGGCTGCTGATCATCGGCGGTACCTATCTGTGTTTCGAGGGTGCGGAGAAAGTCACCGAGTGGTTCGGAGTTCATCACGGCACTGACGACACTGAGATGCGAGATGAGCGAAAGCTCGTCTTCGGTGCTATTCGCACCGACCTCATCCTCAGCACAGAGATCATGCTCATCGCACTGGCGGGTCTCGATCCCGATTTTGGCATCTGGATGACGCTCGGCGCCTTGGTCGTGATCGGCCTGGGGATGACGGCGCTCGTCTACGGTGCGGTCGCCCTGCTGGTCAAGATCGACGACATCGGGCTGACGCTGATGAAGCACCCGGTACGACGGGTCAGACGCACCGGTGCGCGCATTGTGCGATCGATGCCGGCCGTGTTCCGAGTGATCAGCGTCATCGGCACGGTCGCCATGTTGTGGGTAGGAGGCCACCTGGTGATCGTGAACCTGAACGACACGATCTGGAGCGTTCCCTACGACGTTCTGCACGCCGTGACGCAGGCGGTCGAACCTGCCGGACCCATCATTGCCTGGGTCACCGACACCGCGATGTCGCTCGTTTTCGGGCTCATTCTCGGCCTGATCATTGTCGCGGCCCTGTCCGGGATCTCGCGCCTTCGCAAGCAGAATCGGTCCCACCGCGTAACGGCCTGACCCCGTCGCCGGCTGGCAAGCCGCAATCAGCATGAAACGAGGATGTCCCGGTGCAGTTCTCCCTGTGGGTGGCCCTTGTCGGCGCGGGCACTCTGATCAGCTTCACGCCCGGTGCGGGGGCGATCAACACCATGAGCAACGCTCTCAACGCGGGCTTTCGCCGCTCCATCTGGGGAATCCTCGGCCAGCAGGCCGCGCTTCTCATCCACATCGTGATCGTGGCACTCGGTGTCGGTCTGCTCGTGGCCGGTTCTCCGATCGCCTTCAACGTCATTCGCTACGCGGGTGCCGCCTACCTCGTCTACCTGGGCATCCGTCAGTTTCTGGCCAAGCCGGAACTCGATGGCGAGCGCACCCGGGCCCTGAGCGATGAGCCCCGCTGGTCGATGTTCCGACGCGGGCTGTGGGTGAACATGCTCAACCCCAAAGCGATCGTGTTCTTCCTCGCGTTCCTGCCTCAGTTCATCCGGGTGGACAGGCCGATGCCGACCCAGTATCTGATCGTCGCGGCCACCGTCGTTGCGATCGACATTCTGGTGATGTGGTTCTTCTTCGCCGGAACAGCGCATTCATTCGCGCGATTCACCCGCGACGATCACGGCCAGCGCGTGTTGAACCGCGTCTTCGGTGTGCTCTTCGTGGCTGTCGGCGTGCTGCTCGCGGTCCTCCACTGAGGAATCCAAACCACCGGTTGAAGGTGTTTTTCGCAGCCGGGTGAGCAGCCGAAAAATCACATACCAAGACCACTAGGCTGTTCGAAGATCGTCCCATTGGCACCTCGGACGTGATCGAGCGCAAGGAGCACAGATGACGCCTGCCGTGGACGCCGACCTCGTGATACTAGGTGGTGGACTCGCCGGTCTCACGCTGGCCGCCCGGCTGGCCCGAGTACGTTCCGGTTTGCGCGTCGTGGTGCTGGAACCCCGCACGGCCTATCAGGACGACCGCAGCTGGTGCTTCTGGCGACCGGAACAGCACGACCTGTCACACCTGGTCTCACGAAGCTGGAAGACCTGGACCTTTTCGGATGCGGCGGGCCTCACCGTTCGGCATCGGGTACCCGGGCTGGCCTACCAGTACATTCGGGGCAGCGATTTCTACGCGAGCGCGCAGGCCGACATCGCCGAGTCTGCGAACGTCGACCTGCGCCTCGGCGTGCACGCCCAGACGGTCGACGCAGTCCCCGGCGGCGTTCGGGTTGAGACGAACGCGGGCCCCCTACTGGCCCGTCAGGTGGTTGACACCCGACCACGGGCCGCCGAGTCGATGCTGTACCAGAGCTTCGTGGGCTTCGAACTGGAGCGTGAGCATCCGTTGCCGTTCGAGCTCGGCGAGGTCACGCTGATGGGGTCGCTCGACGCCGACGCCGAGGGTTTGAGCTTTGTGTACGCCCTGCCCCTCGGCCGGAACCGCGCGATCGTCGAGTGGACCCGCTTCGGCACGGCGCCGATAGAGCGGGAGCGCCTGGTCGGCGAGCTCGACGAGGTACTCACCGGGCTCGGCCTGGCCGACGCCCGCCGGGTGCGCACCGAGGGTGGCGTGCTGGCCATGGGTCTGGGCCGGCAGACGGCGTCGCCGATCCCCGGGGTCGTGCACGCCGGCAATGCCGGCGGGGCGCTGCGGGCTGCCTCGGGCTACGGGTTCCTGCGCATTCAGCGCTGGGCTCAACTCTGCACGGAGAGCCTGCTCGCTGGCCAGGGGGCGGTGGGCCACCCAGACGAACCTCGGGCGAGGCGCGCCTTCGATCGCATCTTTCTGCAGGCCGTTCGGGCGCATCCGGAACGCACCGCGGAGTATTTTTTCGCCCTCGCCCGCGGCGTTGCCCCCGCCGCGCTGGTACGCTTTCTCAGCGACGGCGCCCGACCCACGGACTACGCACGCATCATCGCGAGCCTGCCGTGGACCCCTTTTCTTGCCCAGGTGGCCGCGCCTGCGGCGTTCAGCCCGGCACAGACCCTGCCGGCCACAAGACCGACGCCGACCACAGAAACCAGCGTGCAGCGATGACCGATCAGACCACTCCTCCCCGTAGCGAGGCCGCCCGCGTCACGCCGCGGCGGCGGCGCGTGCCCGCCGAGACGGTGGTGTTCTCCAGCCTGGCCCTGGTCATTCTGGCCGTGGTCGGACTGGGCATTCCCATGCCCTCGCCCACGGTTCAAATCGTGCTGCTGGGCATCCTCGCCGGTGTGCTGGGCCTGCCCCACGGCGCTCTCGATCCACTGATCGCGCGCCGGGCTGGGCTGTGGCGCACTCCGCTGGGCTTCGCCGGGTTCAACGCGGTCTACATTCTGGTCGTGGTCGGCGTGGTGCTGCTCTGGCTGGTCGCGCCCGTGCTGAGCCTGGTCGCGTTTTTGCTCGTGTCGGCGCTGCACTTCGGCTCCGATTGGAATGCGGACCGGTCGGTCGGGCTGCGTTTTCTCGCCGGATTCGGGCTGCTCACCGTGCCCGCGCTGTCGCATCCTGACCAGGTCAGAGCAATCTACGTGGTGCTGTCCGGTGACGGAGGCGCAGTGGTGGCCAGCGTGCAGGAGTGGCTCGGGCCGATCGCCGTGGCAGGTCTGATGATCGCTGCCCTGGTCGCCCTGCGACACCGGCCGAGCGAGAGCGTTGAGATCGTGCTCGCCACAGTGCTCGGCCTGGCCACAGAACCGCTGGTCTTCTTCGTGCTGTATTTCTGCGCACTGCACAGTTTTCGGCACTTGAAGGGAGGATTCCAGGAGGAGCGGGGCGGCGGACGGCAGACGGCCCTCCTGGTCGTGGTCTACACCGTGGTCCCCCTCCTCGCGGTAGCGGTCTTCCTCGTCGCGTTCGGCCCCGGCGGCGTTCTCAGCGAGCAGATCCTGCAGCTGGTGTTCATCGGTCTGGCAGGGCTCACCGTGCCGCACATGATGGTGGTGACCTACGAAATTCGTCAGCGACGAGCAGCTGGTGCGGTTCTGCTGTGACATCTCCTGCCCGTGCCGAGCGGAACTGTGGTCAGCACTGCGTCGCCCACCAGGGTAATGCCCCCATTCGAGGAGGTCCAGATCTCGGTCGGCTTGCTCGCCGTAGTCGATGACGTACTTACCGCCGCCCCCACGGCGAGTGCTAAGACCGCAGGAATCGTCATCGACGACGCGGCCGTCACCCCACAGTACGTTCGGGTTTTCACACCGGCACGCGAACTCCACGCTGTCAGGCAGATCGCACTCGGCAGCCTGTTCAACAACTTCATCATCATCCCGCTCGCACTGCTCCTTTCCGCATTCGCACCATGGGTGTTGCCGTGGCTGCTGATCATCGGCGGCACCTATTTCTGCTTCGAGGGTGCGGAGAAAGTCACCGAATGGTTCGGCGCCCACCATGAGGCTGACGACACTGAACCGCGGGATGAGCGAAAACTCGTCTTCGGCCCTACTCGCACCGACCTGATCCTCAGCACAGAGATCATGCTCATCGCACTGGCGGGTCTCGATCCCGATTTCGGGACCGGTTTGACGCTCGGCGCCCTGGCGGTGATCGGCCTCGGCGCGCGCATCGTGCGGTCAATGCCGGCCGTGTTCGGGCTCATTCTGGGCCTGAGCATTGTCGCGATCTTTTCCGGAGTGTCGCACTTTCTGGAACGGAATCGGACAGACCGCGTAGCGGCCTGACGAGAGCCTCGCGGGCGTCGGCGTGCTGCTCGCCGTCATCCACTAAGAATCTGAGGATGCTTCTGCGTCTACCCGGGCTGCGAACTCCTCCATGCCTGTGGCGATGTTCTCTTGTCGAGAGTCGTCATCTTCGGGGTTGTCAGGAGCGTCATACGGCCAAGACATGTACACGTTGGGGTCGATCACGAGGAACGCGGCCAGCGAGCTGCTCGGGACCGCTTCATAGTCGCGCACCTGCTCGTCTGACTGGTCCATGCCCATCCAGGCGATACCCGTGTTTTCTGGCAGGACAACCCAGCCTTGACCGCGGAACACCTCGGCGAGATCTGGTGGGACGCTGGCATGCACCTGAGCGAAACCGCGGGTGGTGAGGGCCGGTGCGAGAGTGTTGAGGAGTTCCCGGCACACCTGCGCGGATCCACCGGTGATCAGCAACTCGAAGACGGCGGTGCCGTGATCGCTGACGATTGCATCGTCGATGTCATCGTCGGTGGAGTCTTCGTCGAGCTGATTTTCGTCAACGTAGCTGTCCGGTTCGGTGACAAGAGCGCCGAGAAGCCGGCCGTCATCGGTTTCGGCGACGAGGGCCAAAGCCATGGACTCAATTTGGAGTTCGATGGTGTCGTCGAAATAGATCTCAGGCGCGTCATCGACTTCGGCCTGCGGGTGTTCAGCGAACAACGCGACGAAAGCGGTCCGATGCTTCTTATTGAGGCGTCGGACTCGGAAGCTCAGTTTCTCGCTCATGCTTGAGCCTCTCGACGATGTTCTGCGTGCTGTCATGCTCCGGTATCGGAACAATCGAATTTATCATGCGGGCCAGAGCAACATTGGCACTCCGCTCCACACCCCCGCTCGTCCTGACGCTCATCGTCAGGGAAGCATACTTCCACTTCTATTTCTTGATCTCATGCCGAGACGAAGAGTTTTCGCATGGCTCCAAGGTAGCCCGCTGCCAATGAACGTGGCTACTGTGGCGAGACGTTCGTCTTGCGACCCGAGCGGGGCGAGAAAAACAGAATCGAGACCGATCATGGGAAAACTCGACGGCAGGATCGCGCTGGTGACAGGCGGTTCCGTGGGTATGGGCGCGGCGGATGCGACGCTGCTGGCAGCAGAGGGAGCCCGGGTCATCGTGGCCGACATAGCCGATGACGCCGGACAGGCGCTGGCGGATTCGATTGGCGGCGTCTACCGACACCTCGACGTGGCAGACGAGGCGCAGTGGAAGCAGGTGGTGGCCGACGTCGACTCCACCGTCGGTCACATTGACATCCTCATCAACAACGCCGGAATCGTCGCGTTCACGCCTGTTGCCACCACAGAGTTGGAGGAGTGGAACCGCGTCATCGGCATCAATCTGACCGGAGTCTTTCTAGGCATCCGCTCGGTCGCTGAATCAATGAAAGCTGCCGGCGGAGGCGTCATCGTCAACGTGTCGTCCACCGCGGGAATCATGGGCTACTCCAACCTGAGCGCCTACGTTGCCAGCAAGTGGGGAGTGCGCGGACTTACAAAAGCCGCGGCCCTGGATCTCGGCGCTGACAACATCCGCGTAGTCTCGGTGCACCCGGGCGGCATCCGTACACCGATGACCGCCGGTATGGAAAGTTTGGAGATGTACGCGGGGCAGCCGATCCCGCGCATTGGCGAGCCTGAGGAGGTGGCGAAGCTGATTCTGTACCTGGTCGCCGACGCAACCTACTCCACCGGCACCGAATTCATCGCCGACGGCGGTGCGACGGTTGGGCAAGTCCTGAACGTGTGAGCGTCAGGTCGCCGGTTTCGACCCCTGCGGAGTGACGACCACCTTGCCGAGCGCACACCCTTGTCTGAGGGCAGGGACGCCCATCCGGCGCCCGGTCAGCAGGCCAAGCGCAACGCCGATCGTCGCGACCCCAGAAGCGTGGGCACTGCTCCGCCAACGCAGAAATAGCGGCCGTCCGAAGCAAGCGCCTACCGTGACTGAATAGTCCAACTCGACGATTTGCTGCTTCAGTCGCTTTGTCTCGGCCTGCGCGTCAGAGGCCATTTTCGAAAGGATGGCACAACACGGTCGGGCAGATGATGGGATTTCGATGGGAAGTTTTTTTGGGATTTTCCATCTTCTCGGTATTGCGGTTTGCTCTCCGTGCCGCTTGGATGCTGGAGATGAACGGTTCTCATGTCCCGAGTCAATGATGCGCCGGTTGTCGCGGTTCCCGTCTCCCGTGCGACAGGGGTTATGGTCGCGGTGCTCCGCGTCGGTGTGGCACTGATGTGGATCCAGAATGTCGCCTGGAAGATCCCTCCGGACTTCGGCCGAGCACAGGAGAACGGACTTTACTTCTGGGCGAGCCAGGCGATCGCCCATCCTGTTCTACCGCCCTACTCCTCACTCGTCGAAGCCGTCATCCTGCCCAATATCGAGGTCTTCGGGTGGTTCACCCTCCTCGTCGAAGGCGGACTCGGGGCTTTTCTGCTCATCGGCCTCGCCACGCGTTTCTGGGCTGTCGTCGGCATCGGCCAGACCCTGGCAATCACGCTTTCAGTACTTTTCGCCCCGAACGAATGGCACTGGTCGTACTATCTCATGGCGCTCGCTCACCTCGCGATCTTCGCGACCGCAGCTGGGCGAAGCTATGGAATCGACGGTGTCCTTCGCCAGCAGTGGGTGCAATCCTCAGGGCGCGCGGCCCGACTGATGATGAGGCTGTCATGAGGCGATCACCAGCCGGCTCGAGCGCCTTCGACCGCGCTAGCGTCCTTCTCGGCCTGGCCTCACTTGTGTTTGCGGGCTTTGTGTTCGGCGCCCAGCTTCCGACCGAATTCGACTTCGTGCACATCGGGGCAACTGGTGCTGTCGTTCTATTTGTGAGTGGCACACTCGCCATCGCCGGCGGTACCACTCGGCGCCCCGCGCTCTACGCTGCCGCCGGTGTTCTGCTGACCGTCGCCGCGCTCGCGCAACTCGCAGGGCTCGCGGCGTCTTTCAGGCCGCTGGGGGGCGACGCCTCTACCATGGCGGTCACCGGTGGTCTCGGCCTCGGGCTTCTCATGCTCGCCCGCGCTGTCCGTTCGCTCATTCGCACCCACGATTCCGACGAAAGGTAAGCCGTAATGGACCTGAATTCACGCGTTCAGCCCGTGCTCGACGTTGCACGAACTCACGCCCACGCAGTAGATGCGGATGGGCGTTTTCCACATGAGGCCGTCGCGGCCCTGCGCGAGTCCGGTTTGCTCGGACTCACTCTGCCCACTGAGGTTGGTGGTCTTGGTGCGGGGCCACGCGAGCTCGTCGAGGTCATCAGCCAGCTTGCGGGAGCGTGCGGGTCGACCTCCATGATCTATCTGATGCATGTGAGCGCTTCCATGCCCGTCGCAGCCGCACCGCCAGCGGGGATGCCCGCACTCCTCGAGGATCTCGCCAGCGGTCGCTCTCTTGCCTCCCTCGCGTTCTCTGAAGCGGGTTCCCGCTCACACTTCTGGACTCCGGTGTCGCGCGCGACCTCGACGTCAGACGGAATGCATATTTCGGCGAAAAAGAGTTGGGTGACCTCCGCAGGCCACGCGGATGTCTACATCATCTCTACCGGGACTGCGGATGCCGAGACCGTCGACCTGTTCGCGGTCCCGGCAGATAGCCCGGGGCTCAGCGTTGACCGGCCGTGGAGCGGTATGGGATTGCGTGGGAACTCCTCGAGCCCGATGACCATCGACATGGATTCTTCCGAGGGATTCCGTCTCGGGACGGCCGGTAGCGGATTCGGGCTCATGATGAGTTCTGTTTTGCCGTGGTTCAATCTCGGCAACTCGGCTGTGTCTATCGGGCTCAGCCGTGCGGCCGTCGACGCAGCGGTGAGGCATACGGTGGGAACCCGGCTGGAGCATCTCGACCAAAGCCTGTCAGCGCTACCGACAATTCGGGCGCAGTTGGCGAAGATGTCAATCGATCTCGCGAATGCGAGCGCGTACCTTGATCGGGCCGCTGGTCGCGTGGCTGACCCGCAGGAGGATACCCCCCTATTCGTGCTCGGCAGCAAGGCATCATCGAACGATGCCGCACTGCGAATTACGGATGCCGCGATGCGCGTCTGCGGCGGTGCGGCGTTCTCGGAGCACCTGCAAATAGATCGGTACTTTCGCGATGCCCGCGCGGGCCACGTGATGGCTCCGACATCCGATGTGCTCTATGAGTTCTACGGCAGGGCGATCACTGGCCGCCCACTTTTCGACGCCCCGGAAACCGTCGCAGCACCCGCCGCCCAAACTCGTGACACTGCCTCTACGGGTGCTGCAGCGTGAGTGCGCCCCTGATCATCGGCTCCGTTGCGTACTCTCCCAATGTCGTACCCATCTGGGAAGGGATGCGAGACTACTTCGCCGAGACCTCAACGCCGATCGACTTCATGCTGTTCTCAAATTATGCGAGTCTGGTGGACTCCCTCATCACGGGAACAATCGATCTCGCGTGGAATACCAACCTGGCCTGGGTGCGCACTGTCGCCCAGACGGATGGAGCATGCCGTGCACTCGCGTCCCGGGATACGGACCTTGTGTTCCAGACGGTGTTCGTCGCCCGAGCAGGCAGCGGTTTCACCGGGCTGGAGAGTCTTCGTGGACGTCGACTTGCCCTGGGGTCACGCGATTCAGCGCAAGCCGCCATCCTTCCCGTACATTTCCTGCGTGAGGCGGGGATCGGCGAAACGGATGTCGATCTCACTCGCATCAATAGCGATGTCGGGAAACACGGTGATACGGGCAGGAGCGAACTCGACGCCCTTCGCGCGGTGCTCGAGGATCGGGCGGATGCTGCGGCGATCGGCATCAACACGTGGCAAGCGATCGGTCGCGGTGAGCTCCTCCCCGGCGCGTTCGAGTCCTTCTGGATCTCCCCCGAGTACAGCCACTGCACCTTCACCGCCATGCCGTCGCTGACGATCGACCGGTCGGACGAGTGGGTGGCAAACCTATTCGCGATGGACTGGGAGAACCTCGAACATCAGCGAATCCTCGAGATGGAAGGCCTGCGGGCGTGGGTGTCGCCGAAACTTGACGGGTATGCCTCGCTCATCGCGGCCGTGCGGGAACAGAAAGTATCGGACCGCTGGTGACCGCGAGCCCTCCGGTAGGCGCGGGCCTGCTCCTCGACCTGGTCGAGAACGTGAGCCGGGTGGCAACAGGCCGTACGGCTTCTGTCGACTTCGGGACATGCGATCGGGAGGCCGCCCTGGAACTCATCTCAGCGTGGTGCCTTTCGAGTGGGAATGAGATCGTCAGCATGGTGGGGTCGGCCATCACCGTGCTCCACGGCCGCTCGCCCGACCCGCTCGCCGGGCTCGATCCCGGTCAGCTCCCAGGATCCCGGGTCTGGGTATACACCAATTTCGATTGCAATCTGGCTTGCGACTATTGCTGCGTTCGGTCGTCTCCGAAGGCAGAGCGGAGAGCCATCGGAATGGATCGAGTCCGGCAGATCGCGCACGAGGCTGCAGATGCCGACGTCAAAGAGCTCATCCTCACCGGCGGAGAGCCGTTCTTGCTGAATGACCTCGACGAGTTGGTCAATGCCTGCACGAACAAACTGCCCACGACGTTGCTCACCAACGGCATGCTTTTTCACGGCAGGCGGCGCGAGCGCCTGCGTCGAATGGACCGCTCCCAGCTCGTGCTGCAGATCAGTCTCGACTCTGCCACATCCGAGATCCATGACAGCCACCGCGGCTCCGGGTCCTGGGCCAGGGCCGTCGCGGGCATCCAAATCGCACACGACGAGGGATTTCGAGTCAAGGTCGCAGCCACTTTGCCGGCCGACCAGATGCACGAACTCGCGCCGTTTCACGCCTTTCTCGATACTCTCGGTATCCTGCGGGACGACCAGGTAATCCGCGCACTCGCCCACCGCGGAGTCGCTGAATCCGGCATAGAACTGACCGTTGACTCGCTCATACCCGAGGTGACGATCACCGCCGACGGCGTTTACTGGCATCCCGTTGCCGCCGACCACGACGACCAATTCGTAACGGAAAACATCTTCCCGCTTGCAGATGCGATCGCTGAAGTGACCCGCCGATTCATCGCGCATCGCCGTTCCGCCAACGCAATCTCGGAATGGTTCCCCTGCGCGTGACCGTATCGGCTCGGCGAGCATCCGCGTGGTCTCGGTTCACCCGGGCGGCGAATTCAGGTGGTGTGTGCAACACCGGTTTGATTTGTTCGATTCGAGATTAGTATGGCGAGGTCTTCTGCGGGCGTTCGGTAGCCGTGGCGTGTGCGGGGCCGGCGGTTGAGCTCGGCGGCAACGTTCTCGAGGATCCCGGACCCTACGGCCTCTGGTGGGACCCTCCGGCCTCTGCGGTCGCTGTGTTGCCCGCCCTGACCGCAACGCGGCGGCAACTTCCAAGCGCAACGATCCACGACCTTGAACGTAGCGGGCCTGGTAGATCGTCTCGTGTGACACCTGCATCTCCAGATTCTTCGGATGCTCGACTTTCAGTCGACCCGCAACCTGTTCCGGGCTGAACCGATCAGTGAGCATCACGGTGACCTGTTCCCGTAACGCTAATCCGTCCAGCTTCCGGGCTCTTGGCCGCCGAGCCCTTGCCCAGGTCTGCTCCTGCGCGAGCGAGGGCACGTAGCGGCCGGCGGCCTGTTTTCTGGTCACCTCCCGACTGATCGTCGACGGCGCCCGGCCCAGTGCCGCTGCGATGCGACGCACCCCGTGACCCCGGGCGAGCTGGAATCCGATCTCTTCTCGCTCTCGCAACGATCAAAGTCCGACACGGGCGACACTGAAATCCTGAACCGGTGATGGCAGCACCTTCTGATGCTCGCTTAACCACCGATACCCAGTAGGACGCGACACCCCCGCGGCCTGCGCCGCGACGGCGACCGACAGCCCCGCGTCCACCCCCTCCCAAAGCCCCGTCTTCCCGGTCCATCTTTCCAGTACAGAGGACGTCCATTCTCCCTGGAAAAGCTAGCCCCAGCGCCACGAGTGGCCTACCTTGGGGACGAGCGGAATACCCCGGAGGCCAATTCGCTACCGCCGTATGTCGGCGGGCACCGCTATCGAGTAAGGAAGCTCACCGTGGCATACAACGTCGCCCAGAAACTCATCGCGTCGCACCTGGTCTCCGGGGAGATGGTGCCGGGGACCGAAATCGGCCTGCACATCGACCAGACCCTCACCCAGGACGCGACCGGGACCCTGGTCATGCTGGAGTTGGAGGCGCTGGGACTGGATCGCGCGCGCACGGAGGTTTCCGTGCAGTACGTCGACCACAACCTGTTGCAGGCCGACAGCAAGAACGCGGAGGACCACGACTTTCTCCGCTCCGCCTGCCAACGGTTCGGCCTGTGGTTCTCGAAGGCCGGGAACGGGGTGTCGCACCCCACGCATATGCAGCGGTTCGGCATCCCCGGCAAGACGATGGTCGGCTCCGACAGCCACACCCCGGCCGCCGGCTCGCTGGGGATGCTGGCCATCGGCGTCGGCGGCACCGAGGTGGCCCTGGCCATAGCCGGCGAGCCCTTGTACATCAGGATGCCCGAAATCTGGGGCGTGAAGCTCACCGGACAACTGCCGCCGTGGACCAGTGCCAAAGACGTCATCCTCGAAATGCTGCGCCGGCACGGCGTCAAGGGCGGCGTCAACCGGATCATCGAATACTACGGCCCCGGCCTCGCCACCCTGACCGCGATGGATCGGCACGTGATCGCCAATATGGGCGCCGAACTGGGCGCGACCACCACCGTTTTCCCGGCCGACGCTCAGGTGCAAACCTTCCTGCGCGCCGAACAGCGCGAGCAGGATTTCACCGAACTGCTCGCGGACGAGGATGCGACCTACGACGTGACCGGGGAGATCGATTTGGCTTCTATCGTGCCGTTGATCGCGCTTCCCAGCTCGCCCGGCAACGTCGTGCCGGTGCGCGAAGTGGCGGGGCGCCCGGTGGGACAGGTCGTGATCGGGTCGTCCGCGAATCCGGGCCTGCGCGATTTCGCGATCGTGGCCGCGATCACGAAGGGGCGGCAGTCATTCCCCGGCCTGTCCCTCGACGTGAATCCCAGCTCCCGGCAGATTCTGCAGGACATGACCATCATGGGGGCCACCCTGGATCTGATCGGGGCGGGGGCTCGACTGCATCAGTCCGGCTGTATGGGTTGCATCGGCATGGGCCAGGCCCCAGCGAATGGCAGCATCAGCCTGCGCACGATGCCGCGCAACTTTCCCGGCCGCTCGGGCACCCAGGAAGACTCGGTCTACCTATGTTCGCCGGAGACGGGGGCCGCCGCCGCGCTGACGGGACAGATCACCGATCCGCGGGACCTGCCCGGGCTCTTCGGCTTGGAATATCCCCAGATCACACTTCCGGCGGTGTCGAGCGTGAACCTGGCGATGCTCGAGAAGCCCTTACCGCCGGAGGAATCCATAGCGGTGCACCTGGTCAAGGGCGAGAACATCTCCTCGTTGCCGGTCTTCGGACCGCTCTCCGAGCACATCGAGGCACCTGTCGCCCTGATCGTGGGCGATGACATTTCGACGGATGAGATCCTGCCGGCGGGTGCGCGCGTGCTCCCTTTCCGCAGCAACGTCCCCAAACTCGCCGAATTCACCTTCGACCAAGTCGACCCGACCTACCCGACTCGCGCTGCCCAAACCCGAGATACGACCGGCCACATGATCGTCGCCGGTGCCAACTATGGGCAGGGCTCCTCGAGGGAGCACGCCGCGATCACCCCGCGCTTCCTAGGATTAAGGGTGGTGCTGGCGGTCTCGTTCGCACGCATCCACTGGCAGAACCTGGCCAACTTCGGCGCGCTGGCGCTCCAGTTCGCGGATGCGGCCGATCACGATCGCATCGCGCAGGATGACGTGCTCGTGCTCGACGGGATTCGTGAGGCGCTCTCGAACGGAACGGAGATCCTCGTGCGCAACACAACCCGTGATGAGATCTACTCCGTGCGCCACGAACTCTCGACCCGGCAGATCGAGATGCTCCTCGTCGGTGGCCTCATCCCGTGGCTGCGCACCCGGAGCGCGCGCGGAGCCGCCGTTCCTGAGGAAACCAAATAGGCCCGCAAAGTGTCATTTTGCGGCAAATTTTCATTCTGTGACGGTAACCGCATCCAGTGCCCGACCGATCTCAATATCGCATCTGACGGTGAGTACCAGACCAGCCACGAGGGCGTGTCCGGCGCCGGTGATGCCAGCCGGGGACAGTCGCTCATCGTCTGGGCCTTCGCTGAAGGTCGCGCCGCAGCAGCCGTCGATCGTTTCTTGCAGGTGAGACGCAGCTGCCCTCCCCAAGCCAACGGACCACCCCTTCGCCATCTAATTGACTTTCAACCCAACGGCGGCACTATGCGCCTAGGCCGCGCGGAAAACGGAGATCAACAAGCATGAGATCCTCGAAAATCAGCAGACTCCACGCGCTGGCAGCGTGGCCGGCTCCGAACTGAGAACGGGCGGCACCGACCAGCCACGCGCGGCAATCACAGCACCGTTGACACGCGCACAGCGGTAGCGGAGCATGAGGGAAATGGAAGTTGAGAACGACATGCAAAAGAAGTCGCTCACCGCACTCGTGCGCCACCATCTCAATCACGCACGGGACGCATCCAGCGGTCGCAGCGCGGAGACCGTTTACGGCGGCCACGTGCACGTCCTCCGGCAAACGCTGATCGCGCTCCGTGCCGGGCGACGCCTTGGAGAACACGACAACCTGGCTGAAGCAACCGTGCAGGTCCTCGAGGGGCGGGTCGTTCTCACCTCGGGTGGCGCATCGTGGTCTGGATGGCGCGGGGACCTGATCACGATGCCGCCGGGCCGCAACTCGCTGGAGGCTGTCGAAGACGCGGTCATCCTGCTCACCGTGGCGAAGCTCATCGCTCCGGCGCGGCGTCCTCCGCCGATTGCACTCGGCAAGCCGACGGCAGATGGGGGCCGTGACGGGACGACCGAGGGGGCGGACACCATCGTGCTCGACGCCCGCACCATCCCGCACGCCATCCGGCACGCGGCCGTCTTCGGCGCGCTCGACGCCGTTGTGCCGGGGTTCGCCCTGGACGTGATCGAACCGCACGACCCCCAACGGATGCTGGCGGAACTTCAGCAGAGCCAGCCAAACACTTTCGACGTGAGCTACATCGAACGAGGCCCGGAGCTCTGGCGGGTGCGTTTCAGCCGCGCTTAACCGACAGAGCCGACCGGTGAATTCAAGGAAGTTGTTGGTGGCCAGGAGGCGTTCGATCTCTTGGCGGCCGTCATCGCGCCAAGTAAGTCCGTTCCACTCCAAATATTTCCCCACCTTGACCGCCAGAATCGTCAACAGCACGCGGCACGCTGAGGAGCAACCAAACCACCCGCATTTCCAGTCAGGAGAACCGAATTCCCGTGGAGTAAACGCGATGGGGAGACCATCCCTGCGGATGATCTCCCCGGAAACCGTGTGAATGGCGACTAGCTGAAGGAATCTCCACAGGCGCAACTGCTGCCCGCGTTCAACAGTGGAGACCCAGGCAGATCAGTCACCAGCTGCGGATCGATTTTCCGGGACAGCCCGAGATGAACGTCGTGCACGAAAGTATCTATCGGGCTCTGTATTCGCCGCACGCAAACGGGCTGTCCCGGGGAATGGCCCGTCACCTCCGAACCGGGCGCCGCGGGCGTCCGACCCACCGTCACACGACGAAACGGCGTTCGAGGTTCTCCGGTCCGCTGCTGGGCGAGCGCCCCGTTGAGGTCGACACCCGACTGGTTCCCGGCCATTGCGAAGGCGACCTCGTCTGCGGAACCTTTAACCGTTCAGCCATTGCGACCCTCGTGGAACGCACCACTGGCATGCTCCTGCTCGTGCACCTGAACGGCAAACGCGACGCCGCCACCGTCCGTGAACGCGTCGGTCAGGCCATGTCAGGGCCGCCGGCGCACCTACGAAAATCATTGACCTGGGACCAGGGTTCGGAAATGGCTGAATGTCTGCAGTTTCAGACCGAGACGAACATCCCGGTCGCCATGCTGATTTCCTGGTGTCGGGATATCTCCGCTCCCTGATCCCAGGTCGTCGAGGGGCGCAGCCTGCGTCGCGACGGCCACCGACAGCCCCGCGTCCAACTCCTCCCAAAGCGACAAACGAACGCTCAAAGGCGACAACGGTCGAGCCAACAACAACACCCCACAGAGCTCAGGGTGTTGCGCTCACCACCTGAACTCGCCGACGACCTCATTGGCGTGATGTCCACCTTGCCGACGGCACGCCCTTCTCGGGTCATCATTGTCGACGTAGCGTAGGCGGGTGATTCCCGGCGGCACGGCCGACAAGCTGCACGACCCCTCGTGCAATTCATCGCGTCGCTGGCCGCCGGGGTTACCTGCATCTGGGGTCAGGAAGACGATGTGGAGCGCTCCTGTTTATGGGAGGACATGCCCAGCGGTCGTGAAGAGGCGGTACCACTCCTCACGGCTGAGCGGAATTTCGGACCCTGCGGCAGACTCCACCACTCGCGCGGGCTTGGTCGTCCCCAGGACCACCTGAATGTTGGCCGGGTGCCTGGTGATCCAGGCGACCGCGATCCCCGTCGGCGTGACCCCGTGGGCGGCGGCGATGTCATCGAGGGCGTCATTGAGCGGGCCGTAATTCTCCCGGTCGCCCACGAACACGCCGTCGAAGATGCCGCTCTGGAATGGCGACCAGGCCTGCAGGGTGATGTCGTTCAGTCTGCTGTACTCGAGGAGCCCGTTGTCGCGGTCAATCGACTGGTCCAGCCCTGCCATGTTGGCAGCAACTCCCTGCGCGATCAACGGTGCGTGGGTGATGCTCAGCTGCACCTGGTTGAAGGCCAGCGGCTGGTTGACCGAACGCTTCAGCAGTTCGATCACCCCGGGCGTCTGGTTGGAGACACCGAAGTTGCGCACCTTTCCCGCGGCGTGCAGCGCGTCGAACGCCGCAGCAACATCCTCGGGCTCGACCAGAGTGTCCGGACGGTGCAGCAGCAAGATATCCAGGTAGTCGATGTTCAGCGCCGCGAGAGACTCGTCGACCGAGCGGAGGATGTGCTCCTTGGAGAAATCGAAAAAGCCCTGACGGATGCCGACCTTTGACTGTATGATGACTGCCTCACGCTCTGCGTCCGTGAACGTGACCGCGTCACCGAACCGCTTTTCGCAGCCGTGCGCGCCACCGTAGATATCGGCGTGATCAAAGAAGTTGATGCCGGCATCCCGCGCGGTGCCGACGAGAGCGCGGATCTCCTCATCGTCCATGTCCGAGATCCTCATCATCCCGAGAATGACATTGGATGCCTGCAGATTTGTACGCGGAGGGTTGTATATCTTCATCAGACCATCCTGCCCTACTTCGAATTTTTGCCAGCTCGCGCTCAAAGAAAAACCAAGGGGGAAGAGGGAGCCGAAAACCGAGTGAACTTTGCACCGTCAACGGACGCATGGAATCGTCAAAAGTGGTCGAGAGCGTGTTGGATCTGTCTTCACAAACAGCACTCACCTTGGGCCATCGCCTAGGTGGTGGTGAACCGATCTACTCGAAGAAGGTTTTCTGAGAAAGACCGGCGGCGTTTGCGGACGAGAAGAAGTCCCGTCAGGAAGAGCAGAGTCGCGAGAATTATCGGTTGGCCAGGATCGGCGCCCGTGGCTGCGAGAGATCGACCAGCATCGACTGGCGGGCCGCCTACCACGCCGACCTTCACTGTGACAGTGGCGGTGTCGCAATTGCCGTCAACGTCACAAACTTTGTAGGTGAAGGAGTCGGTGCCGGTGTAGCTGGAGTCGGGCGAATAAGTTACCTCTCCGACATCAGGGTCAACATCGACGGTGCCGTGGCTGGGTCCGGCAACGATCGAGACCGAAGTCGGGTCAAGATCACCATCACGGTCAGTGTCATTGTCGAGGACATCGATGACTACTGGTTTGCCGGTAGTCGTGGTCACGTCGTTGTCTGCAGCAACTGGTGGCGTACTGGTTGCCGGAGGAGCCGTAACCCTGACTGTGACGATTGCGGTGTCGCAACGGTCTGTGGTGTCGCAGATCTCATACGTAAACGTATCGGTCCCCGTGTACAACGAGTCCGCGGTGTATCTGATCTCACCAGAAACAGGGTCGACCGAGAAGGCACCGTGTGATGGCGCCACAGTCACCGACACGGTCGTGACATCGAGATTTGCGTCGACGTCCGAATCGTTGTCCGCGACATCAATCACTAATGTGACACCGGAGACGGCCGGCGAGCTGTCATCAACAGCCACCGGCGAAGACTGAACCACCGGAACTGCAGTGACGTTGAGGGTCACCGTGGCGGTGTCACACACCGGTCGACCATCACAAATGCGGTACTCGAACGAGTCCGAGCCGACATACGAACCCGACGGCGTGTACGTGACAACACCCGTGGTCGCGTTGACCGACGTCGTCCCGTGGGCAGGCGGTGTCGTGACCACGACCGATGTCAGATCCAGGTCGCCATCAACATCAGTGTCATTCGCCGGAACATCAACCGTACGGGCCACCCCAGAAGTCGCCGCAAACGGCCCATCATCAACAGCCACCGGCGAAGACTGAACCACCGGGTTCGTGGCGGTGACGGACTTGGTATACGTGCCGAGATCGGAGTTGTAGTGGTACGAGGAGCCCGAATAGTCGTAGATGTTTGCATTGACAAGACCGGTACCTGGAGCTTTTACCAAGGCTGTGACCGTGACCACGATCGAGTTGCCGCCTGCCTTGCCCGTCCCTAGACAGGACCTGTAGGACCCACTTGTCGTAACCGGGTCCCATGTGCACGCGTTGGCGTAGAAACCGGCGGTCGGCGGACCGCCAGCCCCTGTTTCTGGCTGCGTATAGGTGCCAGTCACGGACAGAATTTCAAAAATGGTGCCGTCAAGTGAGGGCCCAGCGGACAGCTGCTCGTAACCCTGTGTGGCAGTCTTTCCCGTCAGTGAGTAGCTGACTGTCTGACCGACAACAACATTTGTCGGTCCTGTCACGGAGGTCACTGCGTTGCGGTTTTGAGAGACGAGCTTCTCAACGTAAATCTCGCGTGTCGTCGGGGTGCTCACGGTGGTGACTCCCGGGGCCGCAGCCGAAATCGTGAAGCCACGTTTGGCGTTGTAGGCCGCCGCATCGCGTGTGATCTCGACCGTCCACCATAGCTTCGTGCACGAATTGGCAGCGATAGCGGGAACACTTTTTGTCGCAGTGCTGTCGAGATTGATGTAGGTATTGGCAGTCGTCCAATTCCATGCCACGTCAACACCGCTAACCGCCGTGCCGGTTACGTTGCATACCTTGGCACCAACCGAAAACTGGTTGGGCCCTGACGTAACACTGTTGCTGTCCAACCCGACGACGTTCCACTCGGTGGGGGTGATCGTTAGCGAATTAGTAGCGGCAGAAGCGGGTGAAACGCACACAGCGAGAATAATGGCGCTCAGGGCCGTGATCGCACCAACGCGAAATTTGACAGGAATCAAGACAGGGGCCTTTTGCTAGTCGGGTTTCTCGAGGGTGCAAGTTCCTCCGAGCAAGACCATGCCGCCGCTAGGTGTCGGTGGCGAGATCTTGAAGATCCTGTCAATAAGGGTCCGGACTGTACATACCCCAGTTAGGGACTGTGCGGAAGCCGGATTGAGCCAAACACATCGCATCCGACGAGACCGGTGGAACACCGCTACGGGCCCGACGGTCTCGGTATGGGCCACATACTGCCCGAGGGGGCGATTCGCTTAGCATTTAAGATAATCCGACGCGCGTGAACAGGGGCAAACTTGAACCAACCTCCGAGCGATCTCAAGACTTTTTTCGACCGGGCCGATTGGATGCGCAACTTCAGCAAGCCGTCCGAGCCCGAGTACCCGAATCCGTTCGACCCGGCACAATTGAACCATGACCCCGCTCCCCCGCAGCACCCCCGAGGCCGAGGGAATCTCCTCCGCCGCCATTCTCGATTTCATCGCCGCGGCGGAGGCGCAGCTCGAGAGCCTGCACAGCCTCATGGTCGTTCGACACGGTTGCGTCATTGCGGAGGGCTGGTGGTATCCCTTCGCGGCGCAGCATCCGCACCTCATGTTCTCGGTGAGCAAGAGCTTCACCTCGACCGCCGTCGGGCTCGCCATCGGCGAGGGCCGGCTCACATTCGACGACCTCGTCGTCGACCTGCTACCAGACGACCTGCCCAAGCAGATCCACCCGCACCTGGCCGCGCTGACTGTGCGCCATCTGCTCACCATGACCACGGGGCATCCGACCGATACGGTGTCCCTCGCCGACGACTCGCACGGTGACAACTGGGCGCGCACCATCCTGGCCCAGCCCCTCGAGTTCGCGCCGGGCACCCACTACGTCTACAACAGCGGCGCGAGCTACCTGCTCTCGGCGATCCTGCAGCGGCTCACCGGAGAGCGTCTGTTCGACTACCTCACCCCGCGGCTGTTCGACCCGCTCGGCATCATCGGCGCCACGTGGGAGTCCTGCCCGCGCGGCATCGACGCCGGCGGCTGGGGGCTCTCCCTCACGACCGAGCAGCTCGCGACCTTCGGCCAGCTGCTGCTGCAACGCGGCGAATGGAACGGCACGCGACTCGTGCCGGCGGAGTGGATCGACGAGGCCACCCGGGTGCAGGTGGACACGTCGGGCACCGAGCACGACGTCGACGGCCGTCAGGGCTACGGCTACCAGTTCTGGCGGAACCGGCCGACCGGTTACCGCGCTGACGGAGCGTTCGGTCAGGTCTGCCTCGTGCTTCCAGAAACGGATGCCGTGGTCGTGCTGACTGCGGCGCTCCCGACCGCGCAGCGCGCGCTCGATCTCGTCTGGGAACACCTGCTGCCCGCTTTCACCGACCAGCCGCTCGCAGAGATACCGAGTGGTCTTGCCGGAAAGCTGGCGGGCCTCACCCTGCCGACCGTCGTGGGCGAACCCACGTCACAGACGGCGGCGCGGGTGGCGGGCGTCCGCTTCGACTTCGACGATGCGGACGTGACCGCGGTAACTTTCGAGCCGGGACTGCTCACGATCATCCGTGGCGGCGTGGGCCGGCGGCTAGCCTTCGGCCACGGCGAATGGGTGGCATCCGCCGATGCCCGGGTACTGGCGAGCGGCGCGTGGGTCTCCCCCAGCACTCTGGTCGTGCGGGCGCACAACGTGGGCACGCCGTTCTCGCGCACGTACACGCTCGAGTTTCGGGATGACGCGTTGACCCTCGACATCGAGCAGAGCGTGGCGTTCGGGGATCCGCCCCCTACTCGCCTGGTCAGCCGGTAGCTGTGCAGATCCCCGTGGTTCCGTGCCTGAACGTGCCTGCATGATGGCGATCGTGAGGAGACACGGCCAACTACACGGCGTTCCGTATGAATCCGCGCAGATAGGCGCGAAGGACTGGATCACAGACATAGACGATTTCGTCGCGGACTGAAATTTCGTCCATGCCGCAAACCTAGCAGTGTCGAGTTCCATCGGACTTTGGCGGCAGATGCGAGGCCTTCCAGCGAAGCCTTGCCGCTGGCCAACTTCAGCCTGCCCACAATCGCCACTTATGGGTTCCGGGCCCGGAAGCCCCGGCGCGCTGGCCCGGAACGACCCGGCCGCTACCCCTCGATCCCGAGCTTCACGGATCCGCCAACCACATCCCGGTCCCCCAGCGGCTGCGCCGGCCGTGCATTGTGACTGTGTGCGCCTTCAAGTGTGCCGATCTGCTCCGCCAACATCGAGATCGGCGTGCTCGTCACGACCCACTGCACATCCTCGGTGCACGGCGGTGTGGTCAGACTGCCCGAGTACTCGTAGTTGTCCAGCGTCCGCGGCAGCACGGCCGCGATATCCATTGTCACGTCCTCGTCGTCAGCCATATGCGTGGCCCTGTCGATGAACGGCGCCAGGACGCCGGATGTTTACCCCTCGGCCACGAGGATGCCCAGCACCAGTGGATTGCCAGCCGCATCCGCGTGCACCAGGTGCAGCTCGGCCGCCGCCGGCTGGTCGTTCACGGTGTGCTCCGACGGCACGTGGGCGTGCATCTGCTGCAGACTGTACTCGTCGCCGGCGAAAGTCAGGGTCTCGCCCTCGCCGTCGGCCTCGAACTCCACCGCGTGCCCGGTGTCGAACACATCGGCCTCCGCGTCCTCCGCGCTCAGCTGGATGACCGAGCTCGGTGCGGGCATGGTCGCGGGCAGGTCGATCGAGGACTGGGCGGTGCCCGCGCCGCAGGCCGCGAAGCCGGGGTCCACCTCCGCCCACGATGCCGGTCCGCTCGCGCCGTCGCAAGACCATCGCGCCGGCTCCGCCACCGGTGGCTTGCTCGACTCCGGCGTGGGCTGGGCGCAGCCGACAAGGGTGATCGCGGCCACCATGAGAGCTGAGGTGATGAGCCAAGGTCGTGCGGACCTGGGAACTCCTGGAAAACGGCATAGAAAAACGCCACACCGAACATGTGGCGTGACCACTCTTGTGACAGAGCTGCTTTCCCGAATTATCCTCTCGCTGCACCCGGTCTACGGTCACCGCCGATCTCCTGCAGTGCGAAAGCACCTCGCCTGAAATCCCCACGCCCCTGCCGGACATCCCTCAGTATGAGAGTTGTGACCGACACCGATCGCGAGAAGCGAATGCATAACCTCGCCGTGCTCGTCGTCGACCCTGTGCGCCGCTATCTGCACCGACGCACCGACGCCGCGACGGCCGACGACGTGATCGGCGACACTCTGCTGGTGTGCTGGCGCCGCCTCGACGAGGTGCCCGACGACGCACTTCCCTGGGCGATCGTCGTCGCTCGACAGTGCCTCAGCAACGCTCAACGCGCCGAGCGCCGGCGCATCCGTCTCATCGGCCGCATCATTGCCATCGACCCGCCGCCGGCCGCTGCGGACGAGAACCCCGCAGCATCCACCGTCGATGGCGCCGCCAAGACGGCCCGCGTGACCACCGCCCTCGCCGGCCTGCGTCGAAACGACGCGGAGATCCTGCGGCTGTGGGCATGGGACGAGCTGAAAAGCCCGCAGATTGCCGTCGTGCTCGGCATCAGCGCGAACGCAGCGGCGATCCGCCTACACCGTGCGAAGGCTCGCCTCAAGCAGGAGCTACTGAAATCCGGCGACCCGACCGGACATGTACCGTACGACGAAGGGAGCGAAGATGCACGACGATGACCGTGCGCTGCGCGATCAGCTGCGTGCCGCCGATCCGGCCCGCACGCTGCCCCCTGCCTCGCCGACATGGCTCGACCACAGAATGGAGCAGATCATGACCGACCAATCCCCTATCACCACGACCGTCACCCCCACGGCGCCGCGACGCGCCTTGCGGCGGTGGATGCCGGTGGTCGGCATCGCCTCCGGCCTCGCCATCGCCGCCGCAATCGTCGTGCCCCTCGTCGTCGTCGGCCCGGAGCCCACCGTCGAGGCGTTGCAGCCTCCCATGGACGGAGGCCTCGCGAGCGGCAGCTGCCTCAGGCTCGAGCCGGCGACCGTCGCGGCGCAGGAGCAGGCGTTCGCCGCGACGGTGCTGCAGATCCAGGGCGACACCGTTCTGCTGGAGGTCAGGGAGCGCTTCGCTGGCGACGTCGCCGACCGCGTGGAGGTAACGCAGGTCGACGCGATGACCTCCGACTTCTCGGGCGTGCCCTTCGTGGTCGGCCAGAGCTACCTCGTCGGCGCAGTCGATGGAACGATCACCGGCTGCGGCGTCACCGGGGCCGACAGCGCTGAGCTTCGCGCGGTCTACGACGCAGCGTTCCCTGGCTGATCCACGCCCGCGAGCGGATGACGGGACCGGTGCCGGAATCGTCACATCTGGTTTCGGACCCCGCGGCGGTCAGTGAGACCGTTGTGTCGTGCCCCGGAAGAAAACGAGTTTGCCGGATGCGACAGTAACTCACTGCTGCGCCGGGATAATCTCCTGGCCGATCAACAACGATGTCCGACCGACCGGTCGGTTCGCATCTAGGATGGTCCCATGGATCGTCGGTCACTTATTCTCAGCGCAGCCCGAAACCTCACTCTCGAGCGCGGTGTTGTGCCGTCCTTGAACAGCACCGCGAGTGCTGCGGGGGTGTCGAAGGGCGGACTGATCCATCATTTTCCTTCGCGCGCGGCTCTTGTTCAGGGCTTGGCCATCGGGGCGTTGGAGGAGCTCGACGTAGCGATGCTTGCGGCGTCGATGGAGGGCCGGGCGGCGGAAGCCTGGCTCAGGCTTTCCGTGCCGACGGGTGATGACGTGGCTCTGTTCCGAGCTTTAGCGGTCGCGCACCGGGCGGTCGAGTCGCCGGGTGATGACGTCGCTACCGCCGCGCAGGAAGCCGGCTCTCGGTGGGAGGCCATGATTCAGAAGGAAACGGGCGACGTCACACGCGCGCGGGTGATCCGCCTCGTCGGTGACGGACTCGCAGCCAACGTGATCGCCGGCATCGAGCCTGCCCCCACCCCCGCACAACTCGACGCACTCCTCGACGCCCTGATCCCTCGACCCGGTGGTGCGTCAAGACAATGAGTGGAGCGCTACTGGGCGCGATTGCCGGCCTAGCGGCCCTCGACGCCTTCAATCCTGCGACCATCGTCGCCGTCACACTCATCCTGCTTGTTGCACCCAGTCGGCCCGGACTAACGGCACTGGTGACCATTCTCGGCGCGGCCACAACCGTGTTCGTGGCGGGTGCAGCACTGTTTCTCGGCGCTAGCGCAGCCGCAGGCGCCGTCGGCGGCATTGTGCTCGCGCTGCGCTATGTCGCCTTCGGGGCAGCGGGAGCCGCGGTGGTTATCGCTGGCGTTCGACGCTTCCGAACCCGACCCCGCAAACCCATCGAACTGCCCACGTGGTTTACCCCGTGGACTGCATTCCCTTTTGGCGCACTACTCACGGCCGCCGATCTGCCCAACGCGTTCCCCTACTTCATCGCTATCGAAAGGCTCCTCGACGCGCAAGCCAGCACAGGTGAAGCGCTCCTGGTGCTGGCCGGGTATACGGTCATCTACTGCCTACCCTGCCTAACGCTCCTAGTCATCGGCCTGCTCTCTCGCCAACGAACCCATGCGCTCCTGGCCCGCATCACCAACAGACTCGGAACCGGAGACGTCCCAGCGTCACATCCGGCGGCGATCGCGCTCATGACCCTTGGTCTCTTCGTCGGGACTCTGCCTCTCTGGGCTCTCAGCTAACATCGTCCGCCCCTTCTTTCTGGGTCTTCATCCTGTCTGGCCATTCGCGACGCATGGGTCCACTACCTCCTCGGTAGCTTCATCGAAGTGGTACTTCTCATCGCCATTGCCGTAACCGCATGGAAGTGGCCGCCGACTCAAGTCGCATACTCACCGACGTAGGCAACCAACGCGAAGAGCCCGCGTCACAGTCCCACGGACATCCACTCGCGGGAGCAACGACGCCGGGTGCACTGTGCTTGCTGCGCCAATTCCATGAGCGCGGTTGATGTTGCCGGAGATGGGCACTAAATTGTGGATTCCCTGAATTTAACCGTCGTCTTCACGCTTTTCTCCAGTCCAGCCAGTCCATATTCGACCTCACTGCCAACAAAGGGGATGTCCCTTGGATTCATTGAGAAGGCTCACAACCGTCGCACTCGCGGGGTTATCCGTGTTCGCTTTGGCCGCCTGCGGAACCGGAACAGCAGTAACCCCCAACGCGTCCGACGCCAGGGCGAGGTTAGCTCCAGCGGTCGCAATCGTGCCGACAACGGTCGCGTCTGGCGCATTCAGTGAGACGGCGCAGGTCTCCCTTGGGAAGGACGGGGCGCGCTCTACGGCCGGCGCGGCCGGAAGCGGTGACGTGTACTTCCCCAACGCCGGCAACGGCGGGTACGACGTCCAGCACTACGACCTTGCCCTTCGCTACACGCCGCCGACGGAACCCACGGTCCTCACAGGCCGCCTCAGCGGCGTCGCGACCATCACACTCCGCGCGAAGCAGGATCTGCAGTCGCTTAACTTCGACTTACGCGGCCTCGACGTTTCGTCGGTCCGGGTGGACGGCAAGGCGGCGGCACACGGGAAAGCGCAAGGCAAAGACAGCGCCGAGTGGTCACAGAAGCAGGACAATGCAAACCGATACTGGGAACTCACCGTTGAGCTGCGGCCGAAGCTCGAAGCAGGACAGACGACGACCATTGTCATTGAATATGGCGGGATCACCGGGCGGCCACTAGACACCACCGGGGCCCTTTACGGGTGGGTCACCACTGCTGATGGCGCGATGGTAGTCAACGAGCCCGATGGAGCGGCGACCTGGTACCCCGTGAACGACGACCCGGAAGACAAGGCAACTTACAGGTTCCGCATCACGGTGCCGGCCGGTAAGACAGCTGTGGCAAACGGGCTGCCCGCCGGGGCGCCCAAGACAAAGGCCGGCTGGACAACATGGACGTGGCGGGCATCCGACCCGATGTCCAGCTACCTGTCGACGGCGAGCGTAGGCGACTACGCCTTGTCCCGCGACGTGAGTCCGGACGGTCTGCCGATCATCAATGCGATCGACGATGGAGTGACGGGCGCGCCTCTTGCAGAAACAGCGGCGGCACTCGCGCTGCAGCCCCAGATGATCACCTTTCTGGAGGCCCAATTCGGGCGATACCCGTTCGAGTCGTTCGGCGCCATTGTCGACGACGACTCGGTCGACTACGCCCTAGAGACTCAGACCCGCCCGGTGTACTCCGAGGTCGCGGACGAAAACACAGTGGTGCACGAACTGGGGCACCAGTGGTTCGGCAACTCTGTGACCCCGGCTGATTGGAAGGACATCTGGCTGAACGAAGGCTGGGCGACCTATATCGAGTGGCTCTGGGCAGAACATCAGGGCACCGCATCAATTTCCAATCAGTTCGCCGACACGGTGGCATACCTGGACGCAAACGACGGCTGGGCACTCAACATCGCAGACCCGGGTCGCGACAGCCTCTTTGCGAATCCGGTCTATCTGCGAGGCGCGGCTACCCTGTACGCATTGCGCGCGAAGATCGGTGACGACGCGTTCTTCGCCGGCGCCCGCTTGTGGCTGACTGAGTACGACGACTCGAATGCGACCACTGCGGACTTCGAAGCCGTAATGGAAGAGAGCTCAGGCCAGCAACTCCAGACTTTCTTCGACGACTGGTTGCGCGAAGGCGACCGCCCGGCAATGCCCTAGCCACCAGCGCAGTCCCTGGCAAGGAGAACCCGAAGGTTCACGGCTCGATGTGCCCCGAGCAATCGAGCCCGACTGACTTCATGCGCCCGGACAAAGTGAAACACACAGCGTTCGAGACCATCCGACACAGGTGAACACAGAAAAACAGCCGGAGCTACGGCGCTGAAGAAGAACTCGCAGCCACACGAAACCGCAAGATCCACTCAAACCAGAAATCGTTCCTGAGAAGCCTCAGGTGCGATTTCTTTATATTTGCCTTCACTGATCCGGTTGACCGACGACTCTATCCAGTAGCGCTTGCCGAGGTTGGTCTTCCGGCAGCGTCAGGCCTTCACATCTCCGCGCCATCCGCCGTCGGAGGTTCCCTTCGCCTCGATGAACTCCTTAAAGTTCCTGAGGTCTTTTTTAATGGCGTGATCGTCGATACCGAGAGCGGCCCCAGCCTTCTCAAGCAGCCCTGTCGCCTCCCAATCAAGCTGTACCGTCACCCGTGTCTCGTTCGCGGCCAACTTATGGAACGTGACAACTCCCGCGTGGTCAACCTGGCCGCCGGTGCTGTTCCAGGCAACACGCTCGTCAGGGTGCTGCTCAGTTATCCGAGCCTCAAACTCGCGCTCCACGCCACCGACTTTAACCTTCCACTCGGTGAGAGTGTCGGTCACCTGCGTGACGGATTCAACAAAACTGAGAAACTTTGGAAACTCCTCGAATTTTGTCCACTGGTTATACGCGACGGTAACGGGAACGTTGACGTCGACAGTCTCGATGGCGTTGGGCATGATGACCTCCTAATGCGAATTCGACGGATGAAATAGTTTCTGCAATCCCATTCACAGTACCGAAGGCTAATCCAAGGTCAACCCGGGTAAGGAAAAACTCGCGGGAACGAGAAGGTTCCTGTGCGCGGAACCTCAGCAGCGTGAACAGGCGATGGGACGGGCTGAACGACGGGCGAGGGAGACTCTTCAGAATCTCTTTCGGTCCCAGGGCGAAGGGCGACCAAAATGCACTTCAGATCGATGACGATCGCGGCCGTGGGGCTAAGCGACGTCGCCCCGGCACCCAACTCTTGCATGCCGTGCAGAATCGCCTCGACTGCCGCTACGGCGGCATCAAGGGGCGCGCTATCACGCGGGCCATCGTCCGGGGCACGCAAGGTTTCTGCGACTGCGTGCAGGGCATCGCTGAGAACCGGAGGCAGTTCGGGCGGCAGCTCAAGGGGAATCGGTTTACCCCAGATCATGCCCGCAAAAACCTCGGTCAGGTTGCGCACGTGAAAGGTGACGTTCTCCAGGGCCGCGAGGTACTCCTAGTCAACAACAAGATTTCTGCGGTTGAAACGAGCGCGAGGGTTACCCTTACGACTCTCATCGGCGCGTTGCACAGCCGACCTGACGTCTCGTGCCGCGTCCGTGAGTGCGCTGCCCCTGGTCGCCCGGAGTTCACGCTCGGGAGGCCAACTCCCAACCAAGGCCACGCCGATATCGCTGAGGTGCGTGGCGAGGGTGCCTCAAAAACTGCTCAACCGCTCGACCTCCGCCCACAGTAAGCCATCGCATGCCTCCGATAAGGGGGCTGAGGCCGATGACCAGCCAGATCGTCTAAACGCTGGGCTCGCTCAGGATGAGCACGGCCCCGGCGAGGGCGATTCCGAAGGCCAGCCCAGCGAGGGTTTGTAAAGCGCTGCGGAGCGAACGCATGAGGGTTGGGTGCATGCTCAGAAGTGCGCCCAGCGGCGCGTAGTACCGCAATTCCTGAGCGTTTCCAGGGAGGAAAGGGAACGGTGTCCAGGCAATCGCCACAGCAACAGAGATCTCGGTGATCTGGAGGAATCGCGGAGGTTGGAGACGACGACGAACCGACGTCACCGTCTCATGCCGCTGCATCTCTTGCGCTGCTCATTCAAAAAATTATTTCGCGTGACGTTGAGACCAGATCAACTTCTGAGATGCTCTGAACGCTCGTTCGCGCGTTGCTCGCCAGGAATGCATACGATAACCAAGTGACTTTGCCGAACGGATTTCATCTAGCGAACCGAGAGTTCTTTGCCCGCGAGGTGCTCAATGTCGCACCCGAAATTCTCGGCTGCATCCTTCAACGCACCGATGACGACGGCATTGTGACCATTCGAATTACCGAGGTCGAGGCGTACGCGGGTGAACGCGACCCCGGCGCACACGCCTATCGGGGCCAGACGAATCGGAACAAGACAATGTTTGGTCCCGCCGGGCACCTCTACTGCTACTTCACCTATGGAATGCACCACTCGCTGAACCTCGTCGCCGGACAACCAGGACAGCCATACGGTTGTCTCATCAGGGCGGGAGACGTGATGGGAGGTGCCGCCATTGCCCGCAGCCGTCGAGAAAGCAAACCACGAAAAGTTCCTCTTCCCAGTAGCAGTTTGGCGCGGGGCCCAGGCTGCGTTGCCCAAACCTTCGGGGCAACCCTGGCAAACGACGGTGACGATCTTTTTGGCGGACAGTGGAAGTTTTTCGTTCCGGACGATGGCCTGGTGTTACCCCACCGAACCGGACCACGCGTTGGCGTCAGCGGACCCGGCGGCAATGCGACGAATTTCCCCTGGCGATACTGGTTAGCTGATGCGGCATCCGTCTCAACCTACAAACCAGGCCGCCCGTAACCGTGGCTCGCCGTTTGTATGCATTGGTGGTCACGAATGGCTAGATTTTCGTCAGGGCCTCGCCCTTGTGCATCGCCACGTGGTCGGTCGTGTCACTCGTGATCTCGTACTGCGGATCATCGGGACTGCAGCGGTGAGTGTGCCCCTTGTATTCCTCGTCTATCGTATGAATTTTCGCGATGGTGCCGTGCACATGGCCGGCCTCGGAGTTCCAGCGCACGTGATCGCCGACTGAGTATTTTTTTGTCATTGGTATGCCTTCCACTGCCATAATCTTGCTGGATCTTTCGAGCGTATTCGCTGCACCATCTTGCTTCGAATTGGCACCCTCGGGTTTCACTCTTCCGGTGGATACCAGAGGCGGTTACCGTCGACTTTCGCGAAGCTGGTGAGGGTGTGGGGCTTGGTCGAGGTCAGGCTCATGATGTCGGCAACCTGCAGACCGCGAGCCAGCAACGCGTCTCCGATCAGTGATCGGTGACAACGCCAGGGCACGGCCTCGGCACACATGATCGCCACCGTCTGCTTCTTCGTCAGCGCCACCAACTCGTCAACGCCGGCAACGAACTCGGGCGTTTGCATGTAGTCGGCATAGTTGCGAAAGCTTCTGTTACGCCACGCTCCGTTGATAGATGCTTCTGCCGCCGGAGTGTGCCGTAACCCGCCTAGCTCGGGAAGTCGCTGATAGTCAATACCTGCCTCCGGCATGCTTGTGTCGAGTTCGTGTTCCCCAAATTGTGGGTTGTGACGAGACCCGGGAACGGTGCGAACGTCGATGAGTCGTTCGACACCATTTGCTTTCAACATTCCAACGAACTCATCAACGGGATGAGTGGAATGCCCGATCGTGTACACACAGATTCCGGCCATGTTCCCATTGAACCGCAATGCTGAAGCCCGCATCAGAAATGTCAGATTTATGCGCCCGACACTCGGCTCCGCGATAAAGGGCGCAGCCTCGTATGGTGGCATCGCTCTGTTGCCGTCCTGAAGCCGTCGGTAACCTGATCAGTGACGAAGCTTCTTCGTTCCAGTCCGCCGGTTCACGCGGGCAAGGCGAGGATACCTCCGGTGAAGCCGCTGTCACTGGAAGTCCTGAACGAACGGAAGAAAGCATGCAATCTATCCCGGCCCGTTCCGACCATTCGCATGCGAATAAAACTGCAGGGGCTGGTGGTGTCCCACTGACAGTGTCAATGCCGGTGGGCGTAGCCCGGGCTGGAGTCATTGTGCTCCACGAGGTCTGGGGCCTCTCCGCACCGGTCACCGCTCTCGTCGTCCGCCTAGCCGGCTGCGGCTATATCACCGCCGCGCCGCACCTCTACCACCGCATCGCAGACCCCGTCGTCACCAATGGGAAATTCACACAAGCCCGCCGTCACCACGACACCCTCACGAGGGAAGGGCTCACATTTGACATCGAGAGCGCCTTGTCCTGGGTCCGTGCCCAAGGAGCACAGAAAGTAGCGGTAATAGGATTCTCCCTGGGAGGCACCCTCGCATTGTGGGCGGCAGCAACACTGCACATCGATGCCGCAGTCACCTTCTACGGTGCCGGCCTGGCTTCGCCACGCTGGCCTGGCATCCTCAGCGGAATCGATGCCGTACGCGTGCTCAAGGCTCCCTGGTTGGGAATATATGCCGGCACAGACGCCAGCACCCCGGCCCGTGACCTCCAACAGGTGCGCGAAATCCTCACCCACAACACCACGCAATCCGCGGTGGTTGTTTACCCTAAAGTCCGTCACGGCTTCGCCCTGGACCCGGACCTTCCACGCCACGCCGCAGACGAGGCGACAGACGCATTCGAGCGAACATCCCTCTTCCTAAAAACCCATTTACGCTAAACCAGCCAGCCAGTTCCGTAAACGGTGTCGCTCGTCGGTCACCCGGCGCATCACACCTAGCGCCATACGCCATGCACGTGGCCCAATGAGGACGGAATGGCCCATCATCGATACAGCAACAAACCGGGAGCGCATCAAGAGCCGCACCGCGTTATAACTCCACGTCAAGGAGAAGCCCGATGCAACTGGCCGCGTCGTGCTGCGCTGCCCCGCACTGGCCGCCAGCCCGACCGTGACCTGCCCCTTATGAGAACTGCTCAAGACCGTGACGGACAAGATCCGCCCCGCGGTCGACGTAGAAGATCTGCCCGACTTCGCGGACAAGATCTGCAGCCAGCATTCCGTGTCCTTTGACATTGCCAACAACCGGCGCAACGCGGAGGCGTTCGAATACGGCACGAAGGAATGGGATGAATTCCACGACCATGCTCGCAACTCCATCGAGTCCCTGAACGACCAGATCAAAAGCAACGGGCCTGAGGACATCGAGTCCGCCAGGCGCCGCCGAGTGCGCGGATTCGGCGCCGCGCAAATTATCGTCGCCATCCTGCTGACGAACTTCAACCTCCGCAAAATCGCCGCTTTCATCAGCGACAAAATTAGGGACAACGCAAAAAACACGTTCACGGAGAACCCGTCGTCCGCCCGATTCGCCGCCGCGACCGCGAATGGCACAACCCCTACACCGACACCTACCCGGCCGGCGTGATGCGGCCCGACAAGGTCAAACACCTCGCATCGGACGAAACCGGCGGACCACCGCTACGGACCTAACAGTCCCGCTCAGGACCAGATACCGCTCAGATGGCAAAAACACTTAGCATTCGAGACAATCCGGCGCGCGCGCAAACGCTTAAAAAGCTGCAGGACAGCCGATGGCACGACCACAACTCAAGCATCGCGACCGAAATCGGACGCGAGAACCCCTTCAACCAGAAATCGCTCCCGAGAGGCCTCAGGAGCGATTTCTTTTTGTTTCGACCGGACCATTTCGTGAAGAGTTTCGCGAACGGCCCTTTGGTCGGGCTGACAGGATTTGAACCTGCGACCCCTTTAAGGTTCAGGCCTTAACTTCGATTTCGCCAAATGTCTTGGAAAACTCGCGGATTCCCGTGTTTTCACAGGGAACCGGGCGGTTCACTATAACTAACTGCACCCGGTCGATTACGGTCGGCCAAGAATGATTTTGATGGGTAAGCGATGGGCAACTGCATCCACTCGAACCAAGGACGACTGATAGTCGTCTCGACGGTATCGCCCACCCGGAACTGCTGCAGAGTACCCGCGGATTTCCACGGTTTGCGTGTTCAGCCGGTTGTGCAGGAAGCCATAAGCCGATCCGGTCGGCCCAGACCACGTTTTCAGGCGGCTTCGACACTAATGAACCACGGACTATGGCGAATCGAATGATGCCCAGATTAGAAGCAACAACCTGGCCAGCCTCGGAAAAGCTGCCGTCCGTACCGGCTGGCATGCCCGGCAGCGGTCACCGTTGCCGGGTGTCTCGATACTCAGCGACGCTGTAATCCTCTTTCTGGATCTGCAAGTGGACCCACGTTGAAAGCCCTACGACCCGTGGCTCGCGTCGAAGCGTCTCCACGAAGTCGTTCGCCTCCCGCAGAGTATTGAAAACTGCTGTGGCGATGATGCCGAAATCACCCGTCGTCGTGGCAATGAACTCTGCACCCAGTCTGCTCAGGACTTCTACACAAGTGCCGCTCGCTCCCTGGTGTCGCACGCCCAGACCGAGTGCGATCGTGTGTGCGCGGCCAAAATCCCGCTTCGGCACTGCGACCACACGGATTATTTCGCCATCGATGAGCCTCGTCATCCGGTGACGTGCGGAGCTTTCAGGCAGACCGAGCGCCTCGGCAAGCACCCGCACGGGAGCGCGACCATCTCGTTCGAGCGTTTCTATCAGGCGCATATCAAGCTCGTCGAGATAGGACTCATCCTCTGCCTGCAACGTGGGTGCGTAAATATTATGGACGATGCTTTCATAACGGTGCACCTGGATCGAAAGCACCTCGACGTGTTCTCTGATCGCAGCAAGTAACTCGACCAGTTCTGTCTCGAAGCGACATCGCACCTGAACGCACAGCCCCGCATCGCCGGTCGTTGTAGAGACGTAAGTCGTCAGTGATGACCCGACCATTTCTTCGTAAAGAGCACTTGCGTCACCACGGAGAACAATGTGAAGGTGACCCTCGACTTGAAAGCCAAACATGCGCGGATTGACGCTCGCCGTGAATCGCAGCTGACCGCTGTCGACCACTGATTTCACGATTTCAGAAACACGATTCCTGGTGAGCTCGAGCGCCTCTGCAATGGATGAGTAAGACGCACGCCCATCACGACGAAGGTAGTCAATGACGCGATCCTCTTCAATTGAGAACCCTAAGCTGCCCGGCACTTTTCGCCTCGTCTCAAGATCAGGTCCAGGGACTCCTGCACCACGAAAATACAAATCCGTGCGCATTCACCCTGATTGTTGGGAAACTGTATAAATATTCTCCGATTCTGGATAGTCTTTGTCCATAATATCTGGAATTAAGGCCTGAATAGCATCAACAATGGGGCTGGTCGTCGCTCAGGTCAACAACCGCGCCCCGTGCGGACTCTGAGGGGGAACCGTGAAGGTCATTATTGTTGGCGCAGGCCTCGCGGGCCTGACGGCCGCATGGAAGCTGAGACAACTCGGTCATGACCCTGTTGTTCTTGAGGCTCGCAACAGGGTCGGTGGGCGCACGTGGTCAGAGACACTCGGCAACGGTCAGGTCACTGAGCGCGGTGGGGAGTACATCTTTCCCACAGAATCTGCTATTCGTCGTTTGTCAGCGGAGGTTGAGGTTCCGATTCTCACTCACAATGTGCGGTACGCACGGCGAACCGTCAACGGTTCACACTTGAGCCTCAGCGAGCTGAATGCAGTAAGTGGTCGTCTCATCCGCACGCTAGAGCGGATGCTCGCAGATGGCGTGACCAAGATCTCGGTAGACACCGTATTCAAGGAGACGATTGGCTCAGGTTTTCACGGCCACCCGGCGTATCGGCGAATAGCAACATCGCTTGCCGGTGATCCTGAACTAATCAGCGCAGAAGCTGCCCTGATGCATGAGTCCTCGGCCGATGGAGGTTACATAGAGGACGGCGGCCGATTCCTCAGGGGCAACCAGTCGCTCGCCAGTGAACTCGCCCGCTCGCTTGGCCCGGCCATAAGGCTGGAGTCCCCCATAACCGCGATAGACCAGTCGAGTTCGGGTATTCAGGTGAACCTCCGCGACGGCAGCACAGTCGATGGGGACGCTGCAGTGCTCGCAGTGCCGCTCCCAATCCTGCGCACGCTCAACCTCGGGTTCACGCTCCCTGCTACCCAGCGAGCTGCGCTTGACCACCGTTCGATGGGCACGGCAGCAAAGCTCGGCGTTCCTCTGTCTGCTGTCGATGACGACACAGCACTCCAGAGCGCTGATCATGCGTGGTGGTCGTGGCGCTCCATGTCGGTCGATGGGGAAAATCGTGTGCCGGCGCTCTCGTGCTTCGCTGGCGGATCCCGCACACTGAAGTCACTCGATACGGCGAACGGGCCCCAACGCTGGGTTGCCGAACTGAAAAAAATGCGCCCTGAACTGGACATCGACGGGGATGTGCTGCTGACCGACTGGACAAACGACGAGTGGACACTAGGGTCCTACTCAGCGCCGTCCCTCGAATGGAGGCCAGAGGACACGACCGCATTTGACAGCGCGGCAGGGCTCGTTGCAATTGCTGGCGAGCACACCGGCCTCCAACAGTCCCTGAACGGGGCGGTCGTGTCCGGTTTTCGAGCAGCCAGAGCGATCTTGGCCGTCGCAAATGAAACTCAAGATCTGTGAAGGCCGGCCTGGTGGATGCAGCAGACGTGATCGTCATCGGCGCCGGATTCGCCGGACTCGTGGCCGCACGAGAACTCGGGAACAGTGGTCACAGAGTGATCGTGCTCGAGGCTCGCGACCGAGTTGGCGGTCGCACGTGGACCGAGCATGCTTTAGGGCACGACCTGGAACTGGGCGGCACCTGGGTGCACTGGGTACAACCCCACGTGTGGGCGGAAATGACTCGGTATGGTCGGAAAATCGATCGCAGCCCGATCGCCGAAGATGCCTACTGGCTCGGTGCAGGAGGCGCACCAAGAAAAGGCACACTCGAAGACTTCATGGCTCTCATCCATGAAGGGCAACGTCAGGTAGTTGAGGATGCGCTCACTGCCATTCCGCGAGCGGTAGATCCAACAGTCGGCGGAATCACCGAACGGGATGACCAGTCACTACAGCAGCGCCTAGACGAAATACTCCTGGACGATGAGGCCCGCTACGCGAACGAATCTGTGTGGGTCGGACACGTGAACGCACCACTGCACGAGGTCGGTCTCGCCAGCGCTCTACGCTGGGCGAGCGCGGCCGGCGGCCACTGGCCTCTCATGCACGAGGCCTCGTCGACCTATCGAGTAGCGGGAGGCATGTCGTCCTTCACGGCAGCAATCGCCGCGGACATCGGCGGCGACATCCAACTCAGCTCGACAGTCACGGCCATCAAGCACAATGCGCACGGGGCCACCGTCACTCTCTCCGACGGTCGACAGCTGCGGGCGCAGCGAGTGATTATGACCCTGCCCATCAATGCCGTCGATACGATCACCATCACGCCCCCACTCCCCGAAGTTTGGAGGCGCGCCAACCGCGAGCGCGTGGCATCACAGGGAATCAAGGTGTGGATAAAGGTGCGCGGTCGTCTGCCACGGTTCTTCGCTTACGCGTCTCAGCACCACCCGATCTCGGTGCTCAAGAGCGAGTTCATCGAGGAAGACCATTCGATTCTGGTTGGCTTCGGGCCGGATCACACAGCCATTGACGTGAACAGCATCGAACAGGTCCAGGCGGCCGTGGGAGTGTGGCGTGATGACCTTGAAGTGATCGACGTTGCTGCGCATGACTGGATGAAGGATCCCTTGTCGAAGAATACGTGGATGACCCACCGGCCAGGACAGCTCACTCGTGACCTTTCAAAATTGCAGCTGGCGGATGGCGTGCTCCACTTCGCTGGATGCGACACCGCCGATCTCTGGGGCGGGTTCATCGACGGCGCCATAGAGAGCGGGCTTAGAGAGGCCCGCCTCGTTTCGACGTTGCTCGCGAAATGAAGCCATCGGGCCTGATCTGGTGCGGCCCGACAGCTCCACAATCACTCACTCTCTGACCAGAGACTAGGTCAGTGACACTCCTGCATCACCGGTGTCTTCAAGCAGCACCCCGGAATCGACGTTCCAGCTCATTGACGCACGAGTACCCGGCTCCCGCACAACAGCGGAGTGCGCCTCACGAACAGTGCCGGTGCTGCCATCCGGAAGTTGCACCTCGCAACGCCAGGCTGCACCCAAATAGTTTGCGTCCAGCACGATCACTGGCAGCGAGTTCACCTGCGAAGACTCCGGAACGGTGCCTTCATCCTGAAGCGTTATGTTCTCGGGACGAATGAGAATCGCTAGCGAAGCTGAACTCCTGTGGCCGGGAACACGGACTTCATGTCCGGAAATATCCAGGGTGGTCATTCCGCCGAGGGAATCGACCGCCCGGCCGGACAACACCGTAGATTCACCGAGAAAGCGCCCAACAAAAAGGGTCTCAGGCCTTTGATAAAGTTCTGTCGGACTGCCGACCTGTTCTATCTTCCCGTTGTTGAATACTGCGATTCGGTCAGAAAGAGACAAAGCCTCTTCTTGGTCATGCGTCACGTAGACAAATGTTGATCCAACCTCGCGGTGGATTCGTTTGATCTCTTTCTGCAGCCATTCGCGCAATTTCTTGTCGAGGGCACCGAGCGGCTCATCCATGAGCAGCACGCGTGGCTTGTAAACGAGCGAGCGAGCGAGAGCCACTCGCTGTTGTTGACCACCCGAGAGTTCCGCCGGATATCGATCGCCGAATTCCCCCATGCGCACCATATCGAGAGCACCCGCGACCATCGCCTTTTGCGCTGATTTCGCAATCTTGCGCCGGTCCAGGGGGTAGGCAATATTCTCGAAGACGGTCTTGTGCGGGAAAAGGGCGTAATTCTGAAACACCATGCCGATGTCTCGTTTGTGGGGAGGCATCTTGGCAACAGGCTTGCCGTAAATGTGAAGCAGCCCCTCCGTTGCAGTGACGAAGCCAGCGATCATGTTGAGAGTCGTCGTCTTCCCGGACCCCGATGGGCCGAGAAACGTCATGAACTCCCCCGGCTCTACGACGAGGTTGATCGCATCAACGACAGCTTTACTCCCGTAGCGCTTTGTCACATCGCGAAGGCTGATGCCCGCGTCGTTGATCACGCCAATGACCTCAGTATTGAGGTGCAATTGCCGGAGTTCACGTTCGTTTTGGTCTCGTGCGGCAGTGGTACTTTCCGGACTCATGCCGAAACTCGCTTTCTCTTGCGGGTAGCAAATTGTGCGGTGAGCATCACAAGCACTGACGTGAACATCGCCACGACGGCGACGGCAGCGACAGTTGGATCACTCGCCTGAGTCACGCTGTTGTAGATTTTCACCGGCAGCGTCTGCAACTGCGGACTCTGGATGAAGAGCGACAGAATGATCTCATCGAAGGACGTGACGAAGGCGAACAACGCTCCCGCCGTCACCCCGGGCATGATGAGCGGGAGGGTGATGCTGAAAAAGGTGCGTAGACGGCCAGCCCCCAACGTGGCTGACGCCTGCTCCAAGCGAGGATCTACGCCTTGGAGCGAAGCCGTCACATTGAGAATGACCAGTGGCAGCGCAACCACGGTGTGCGCCAGCACAAACCCGGGAAGGGTGCCAAGGAGGTTGAAGCGCAGGAAAAGCGAGTAAAGCCCAATGGCGATCACAATGCCGGGGACGATGAGCGGAGTGAGGAAGTAACTTTCCAGCAACGCCTTTCCGCGGAATTTGACCTTGGACAGCCCGATTGCCGCCATGATCCCAAGCGACGTCGCGACAACCGTGGTGATGAGGGCCACCTGCAGCGATGAGCCCAAGGCGCGCAACCATGATGGGTCGGTTAGGAAGTTCTCGTACCACTGCAAGGAGAAACCCTGGGGTGGAAAATTGAACGACGCCGCCGCGTTGAACGACATAGGAATGATCACCAGGGTGGGAAGGAGTAACCAGAGAACGATGAGAACCGCCAGGGCACTTAGTGCGCGTTTCATTGTCATTTGGCCCGCCCCACAAACAGATTCGCGCCCTTAGACACGCGGCTCAGGAGCGCAAGCACCACGATGGTCGTTGTGAGCATGAAGATTCCAAGGGCGGTGCCGTGGCCCCACATGAGGAAGCCACTGATCTGCTGGTACATGAGTGCAGACATCATGATTTCCTTCGACGAACCCAATAGCGCGGGGATGATGTAAAACCCGAGTCCCAGAATGAAAACCGTTACCGAACCCGCAAATATCCCTGGTCGAGAAAGCGGCAAGTAAACCGTGAAGAATGCCGTGACGGGTCTCGCCCCAAGGTTCGCCGCAGCGGGTAGCAACCGCTTGTCGATCTTGGCAAGCGCGGAATAAAGGGGCAGCACCATGAACGGCAGTAGCACTTGGGACATGCCGAGAGCGACGCCAAAAGTGCTTCGAATCAGCGGCAGTGGACCGATCCCGAACAACGTCTCAAGAAGCCCGTTGATGGGGCCGGTGTCTTGCAGGAGAACCATCCACGCGAGTGTGCGCACCAAGATGCTGGTCCATAGGGGCAGCATGATGAAGAGCTGCAACATATTGCGAGTGCGATCACTCACAATCGTCATCAGATACGCGTAAGGGTAAGCGATGAGCAAGCAGACGAGCGTAACGACGAGCGAGGTTCCGAATGTGCGAAACGCGACCACCATGTTGGTCGGAGTGGTGAACAGCCACACGTAATTCTGGATTCCCAGCGTTGGATCGCTGATGCTCCGGATGAAGACATCAATGAGTGGCGCGAGAAAGAAGAACGAGACGACTGCAAAGGCTGGTAGCAGCAGCAGAAACGGGCGCCAATTCTTTGGCTCTCGAATCGTCCTGCTCGTGTCACCGCCGTCAACGGAGCGATTGCCCCGGCCGCGGATGGATAGAACAGCCATGCCGGTCAGCTGCCGGTAACCCAGCTGGCCCATGCGGCCGACAGGGCATCGTAGTTCTCCACCCAGAAGTCAATGTTCGGAGCGTGCCCGGTCTTGAGATGCTCTGTGGTGAGCCACGTCTTCAACGTCGCGTCAACCTTTGGCTCCGCGTCGACATTCACCGGCCCATAGGAGGTCAGCTCCGTCATGCGTGCCTGCTGTTCTGCGCCGAGGTAGAAGTTCACGGCGGCGAAGGCCGCCTGCGGATCCTTGACACCCTTGGGAATGGCAGTCGAATCGACCATGATCATCCACTCGTCCCACATAGGAGCAACCGGCGCGCCGGCCGCCGCTGCACCGTATCCGCGGCCTGACCACACCAGCCCCATGACAGCTTCGCCCGATTCAAGCTGCTGCTGTGCCTGAGCGCCGGAGGTCCAGCCGATGACGTTGTCACCGAGGGCACGGTACTTGTCAAAGGCGGTCGCGATGTCGGCGACCTGCACGTTGTTGATATCTTCGCCGTCCGCCGCCAGGGCGAACTCCACCGTCTGGGGGTCGACATACGGGGATTGGCTGACCGTACGCTTGCCCGGGAACTTGTCGGTATCGAAGAAATCGGCAGCACTGGTTGGAGGGTTGTCGCCGAACGCATCAGTGTTGTAAGCGACGACCAGACCATAGAGAATATTCGGCACCATGCATTTGTCTGTGATCGTCCCCTCGGGAACCTTCGAGATGTCCACCTGCGAGTAGTCATACTCTTCGTACAGCGTTCCACAGCCACGGGCGGTGTCGAACTGCGTCGCGTTTGTGATGTCCCAGGTCACGTTTCCGCTGTCAACCATGGCCTTGAGTTTGCCGGCGTCGAATGCGTCCTGCAAAAATTTCGAACCTGAGATTTTTGCGAAAGGATCCCACGCTGCGTCGCGTTGTCCATCCTGGAAAATACCGCCAGAAGCCGCGTAGGTGAGCGTGACACCATCAAAAACGCCCTCGGGGACGACTCCTGCCACCGGAGTGCCAAGGTCTCGATCTGCCACGGGTTCAGCTGCGTTACCTCCCGCGCAGCCAGCCATGATCAAAGTCGCCACTCCCCCCAACGCGATTGTGCTCAGTTGCCGCTTCAGTTTCTGGTTTCGCATGGTGATCCTTCTTCTTTCACTCCGTTGTGAAATCCCGTGAGACCCGTAGACACGCACCCGGTGCATGGCCAGCCCGTGGAATCGGTTGGCCCCAACGTAGCAATACCGGTCCGGAAGTGCGAACAATTTACCAATATCAGCCAACTTTGTCGGCGAAAAAAACGAAAATACGCACTTAGTAACCCTCAATTTTACAATTCCTCCCGTGCATCAGGACGAAATGTGCGCACTTCCGAACTCGCCGAGAAACGCGGTCACCTCCCGCTGGCACCCGGAAAACGCTCGCCTGGACCGAAGTATGGGCGCGAGTATGGGCCGAGCACCCAAACTGACTCGGAACAAGCCACCGTCCGCCGCAATTCGGGTCTGTTGGTGCTCAAGCTGTGGGGTCCCCGATTCGTTCCATCCACGACTCGGGGATATCCAAAGCCGTGAACCCTAACCTGGAATACAAGCCGTGCGCATCGTTTGTCGAGAGAGCTATTCGTCGCAGACCAAGTGGTTCACACTCTTCCAAGACTCCATCGATGAGAGCACCGCCTATGCCGCGGCCTCGAACCTCGGGGTCGACGAATACGTCGCAAAGCCATGCAAAAGTCACTCCATCCGTGATGACCCGGGCGTAGGCGACTTGCTTGTTTGATTCGGTGTGGTAGATACCGAAGTTTCGTGAGCCGTCTATGGCTGCGTCCTGCCTGGCACGTGACCGCCCTGGCGCCCAATAGGACAGCTCGCTGATCCAGCGATGCACCTGGTCACGGTCTATCTCAGCGACGTCGGCTGAGAACCGATAGTACGAATCCATTCCCCATCCAATCGGTCTTGGGCGGACTGCGCCCCGGCAATCGCCCGATAGCACGTGATTATGCACATCCATGGTTGGATGCCGGCTAGAGGAGCTTCTCTATCTCGACGAACTCGATCGTGTTGGCCCCACGATTGATTACTGTGTGCTCAGCGCCGGCCGGGCGTGTGTAGCTCTCCCCGAGCCGAATCTCCGCCACGATCTCCGAGCCGTCGGAGTTCAGCACTCGCATGCTGTCGTTGACGAGCGGCACCACCACGTACTCGAACTCGTGCACGTGCATAGGAATGGCGTCATTCGGCTCGATGGTCCACTTCGTGACCCTGAAGATCCCATTGTCGATCTGCGTTTCAGCGGTTGCCATGATCGCTCACCTGTTCTTCGTCGTGTCGTGGGACGTTCCCGGCCGCGCTGATCACTGGCCACGAGATGACCCCGGTGCAAGCTCGGGACGGTGGACCGGGGTCAGCGGAAGGCGGCGACTCCGGTGATGTGGTTGCCGACGATCAGCGTGTGAACCTCATCGGTGCCCTCGTAGGTGCGCACGCTCTCGAGGTTGTTCGCGTGGCGCAGCGGCGAGTAATCCAGAGTGATGCCGTTGCCTCCGAGCACTGTGCGGGCCTCACGGCAGATGGCGATCGCCTCGCGGGTGTTGTTGAGCTTGCCGATGGAGATCTGGTGCGGCTTGAGCGTTCCGGCGTCCTTGAGACGGCCCAGGTGCAGGGCGAGCAGCGTGCCCTTGTTGATCTCCAGCGCCATGTCGACGAGCTTCTGCTGGGTCAGCTGGTAGCCGGACAGAGGCTTGTCGAACTGCATCCGCTCACCGGCGTAAGCCAGGGCGGTGAGGTAGCTGTCGCGCGCCGCGCCCATGACACCCCAGATGATGCCGTACCGTGCCTCATTCAGGCAAGAGAACGGGCCGCTCAGCCCCTTGGCCTTCGGCAGCATCGCCGAGGCAGGCAGGCGCACGTTGTCCAGGTCGATCTCGCACTGGATGGACGCCCGCATGGAGAGTTTCGGTCCGATCACCGTGGCCGTGAAGCCGGCGGTCTCGGTGGGCACGACGAAGCCGCGCACCCCGTCGTCGGTGATCGCCCAGATCACGGCGACCTGGGCGACGGCGGCGAGCCCGATCCACCGCTTCGTGCCGGTGATCACCCAGTCGTCTCCATCGCGGCGGGCGAACGTGGTCATGCTGCTGGGGTCGGAGCCCGAGTTCGGCTCGGTCAGCCCGAAGCATCCGATCGCCTCGCCGGCCGCCATCTTCGGCAGCCACTCGTTCTTCTGCTCTTCCGAGCCGTGCTTGTGGATGGCGCTCATGGCGAGGGACCCCTGCACACTCACGAAGGTTCGGAGGCCCGAGTCCCCGGCCTCGAGCTCCAGGGCGGCCAGACCGTACTCGACACTGCTGCGGCCCGGGCAGCCGTAACCCTTCAGGTGCATTCCTAGCAGGCCGAGCTTCGCCATCTGGGGCACGATTTCGAGAGGGAAGACCCCGTTCTCGTACCAGCCGGCGATGTTGGGCCTGATGGTGGAATCAACGAAGGCCCGAACCGAATCGCGCAGCTTGACCTCCTCGGCGGTGAGCAGGGACTCGATGTCGATGAGATCCGAGGTGTCGATCAGAGGCGAGGCAACGATACCGGCGGGAGCTGTTGTCAAGGTCAGGTCGATGCGGGATGCGAGGTCAGTCATGGTTTCGCTTTCGTTAGGTTGAACCGGAAGTCAGAGGGTGGGGAGCGTCAGTCGCCCGTCGATGCGCCGAGGAACTCGCCAGGGGTTGTCAGGGTGGAGGGCATCCGAAAGGTGCGCGGGTTCGGCATTCTGCACCGCGACCGGTCGCACGAATCGGCCCAGCGCGCCCGCTCCAACGCTCGTCGCGTCGGACCGGGACGTGGCCGGCCACGGCCCGCCGTGCTGCATGGACCAGCTGGTGGCCACTCCGGTCGGCCACGCATTCAGCGCGACCCGGCCCACCTGCCCAAGCAGCCGCCGCACGACCTCCGCCGACTCCGGGTCGCCCGGGCCGCTGGTGAAGACAGATGCGACCAGGCTTGGCTGCAGGCGCGTCAGAGCATCCAGTGCAGCCCCGGCATCCTCGTATTCGCAGACCAGAGCGACCGGGCCGAAGCACTCTCCCAGCAGGCGTGAGCCGGGGTGAAGGTCCTCCAGCCGCACCAGGACGGCCTGCGGGGCGGCCACGTAGCCGTCAGCGGGGTCGGTCGGCGTTTCCCCGGTGACGACCGTCGGCGTGACGTTTCCCGCGACATCGGCGGCCTCGATGAGTTGCGCCACACCGGCCCGATAGCCGCACGCGATGCCGGCGGTCAGCAGCGGGGCCCGCGGGGCCTGCGACAGCTGGGCCAGCACTTCCTCGAAGATTCCGGCTCCCGCGGGGGCGAAGAGCAGCCCGGGTTTGGTGCAGAACTGGCCGGCACCGAGGGTGAAGGAGCCGACAAAGCCAGCTGCGATCCCCGCGGTGTCGGCCGCGGCATCCGTCGTGACGAAGACCGGGTTCACGGTTCCCATTTCGGCAAAGACCGGCACGCCGCGCGCGGCGGCGCGCTGCACGAGAGCCATCCCGCCGCCCTGACTGCCGGTGAACGCTACCGCCGTGACCTCGGAGGCGTCGACGAGCTGGAGGCCCGCGTCGAAGCCGACGACGAGCGCGTAGCTGCCTGCCGGGGCACCGGCCCGGTTGAGCGCGTTGGAGACCAGCTCCGCCAGTCGCACGCTGAGTCGCGGGTGGGCCGGGTGAGCCTTGACGATGACGGCGCAGCCGGCGCCGAGCGCAGTCGCCACGTCGTGGCCGATCACGCCGAACCCGAACGGGAAGTTACTCGCCCCGAACACCGCGACCGGGCCGAGGGGGATGTTCCAGCGGGACAGCGTGGAGTCGCCGCCGATGACTTCGGTGCTGGCACCCAGGTAGCTGCCCTCGGCCGCGACCGCGCCGTAGAAATCGGTGCTGGTGGCGCACTTGGCGAGTTCACCGCGCAGCCGGTCCGCGCCGAGGCCGGTCTCCTCTCCGGCGAGCTGAACGAGTTCGTCTTCGTGGGTTCGGAGGGATTCCGCAATCGTGGTCAGCCAGCCCTGCCGGGTCGCGGGGCTGGTGTCGGCGAGCTGGGATGCCGCGCCCTGCGCCCGCCGCAGGATCTCGGCGACCTGCTCCGGGGCAGTGTGAGAGACGCTTCCGTGCTGCGCGCCCGTGCGGGGGTCGTAGCTCGGGTCAACGGCCGAGTCGACGGCCGGTGCGAATGTTTCGGTCACGCGTGCACCGCCGCAGCGCCGACGGTCGATTCGGCATAGATGGTCTCGACGGCTGTCCGGAGCACGGCGAGCCCGTCTTCGAGTAGATCCTGTTCAATAACGAGCGGGGGCAGCAGACGGATGACGTTGCCGTATGTGCCGCAGACAAGCACGAGCACCCCCTGTTGGTGACAGCGGGCGGCAACGGCGGCGGCGAGCTCGGGGCGTGGTTCGAGGGTCCCGGAGTCGGCGAATTCGATTGCGAGCATGGCGCCGCGGCCACGGAAGTCGACGATGGGGGAATCCTCCGCCACGAGCGGCTCCAGGAAGCGGCGGGCCGTGCTCTCGATTCGCAGTGCCCCGGCGAGCAGGTCGCCGTTCTCGAACGCCTCGAAGACGCCGAGCGCGGCCGCGCAGGCCAGCGGATTGCCGGCGTAGGTGCCGCCGAGTCCCCCGGTGTGCACGGCGTTCATCAGTTCGACGCGGCCGGTCACGGCTGTCAGAGGCAGTCCTCCGCCGAGCGCCTTGCCCGTGACAAGGAGGTCCGCGGCAACGCCCTCGTGCTCGCTGGCGAACATCGTGCCGGTGCGGCCCATGCCGGCCTGCACCTCGTCGAGCACGAACACGATCCCGTGCCGGGCCGCGATGTCGCGGAGCCCGGCCAGGAAACCGGGAGCCGGCACGATGAAGCCGCCCTCGCCCTGGATGGGCTCGATCACCATGGCGGCGAAGGTCTCGGGACCGTGCTCGGCCAGAACAGCCTCGACCCCGGCGACCGCCTCGGCGGTGGCGTTCTCCGCGCCGCTCGGCCATCGCAGCGGAGCCGCCATCGGCGCACGCACGATCTCGGTGGGGAAGGGCCCAAAAGTGATCTTGTAGGGCTTCTCCTTGGCGGTCATGGCCATAGTCAGCAGGGACCGGCCGTGATAGGCGTCGTCGAAGACCAAGACCCTGGCCCGGCCGGTTGCGGCCCGGGCGATCTTGATGGCGTTCTCCACAGCCTCGGAACCAGTGGAGAACAGCGCCGTGCGCTTCTCGAAGTCGCCGGGCGTGTGGGCGTTCAGCCAGGAGCAGACCGCCGTGAACGACTCGTACTCGGTGACCATGAAACAGGTATGCGTGAAGCGGGCAAGCTGCGCGCTGACGTGCGCCTGCACGAGCGGATTGGCGGCTCCGACGCTGGTGACCGCGATACCCGAGGCGAAGTCGATGATGCGGTTGCCGTCGACGTCCTGCAGGATGCCGCCCTCGGCCCGTTCGATGAACACCGGCAGCGCGGTCCCGAACCCGCTGGAGACCTGTCGCATCCGCTCGGCCTGCAGCGCATTGGACCGAGGGCCCGGGATAGCCGTCCGGAGGAGTCGGGTCTGGGGAACGGTCGCTGTGTCCATCGACTAAAGGTAGGGCAGGCCACGCCGCTTGACATCGTATGAAACGTCTAAGAAGGCCGGGCGGCGTGGCTAGAATATCCAAGATATTGGCCTTTCAGAGTTGAAAAGGAACCCCATGGTGACGATCAGCCTCACCCAACTGCAGGATCAGCTCGGCAGCGACCTCCAGTCAGACGGTGGCGGGCGACCGACCCGCCGCGACCTCACGGGAGTCCACATCTCCGAGCTGACCGACCCGACTCCGTACCTGGGCGGCGGCGAACTACTGCTGACCACGGGAATCCCGTTGGCCGGAACCGACGAGCATGTACGCCGATACGTGCGGCGGCTCGTCGACCACGGGGTGTCAGCCCTCGGGCTGGGCCTCGGCGCGGGCACCGACCACGTTCCGCCGCACCTCGCCGCCGCGTGCCGCGAGGCGGGGCTGGCGCTGCTGATCGTTCCGGACGGAACCCCCTTCCTGCAGGTTTCCCGGGCGTACTGGGACATCGTGGGCCGCACCGAACAGGCCGATTTTGCAGCGAACCTGGGGCTGCAGACCTCGCTCGCGCGCGCCGCCACGCGGCCGGGAGCGGCAGCATCCGTGGTGAAGGTCCTGGCCGAAGCGCTGGGCGGCTGGGCCGCGTACCTGCCGGCCGACGGCACGCCGGAGTCCCTCTGGCCAACGACCGAGAGCCGGGTGCTGCCGAAGCTCCGAGAGGAGACGGCCCGGCTGAACCTGGCCGGCACGCACGCCGCAGCGACCTTCCCGCTGCTGGGAACGGATGTCGTCGAGTACTCCATCGTGTCTGGCCGGCGAACCGCCGGGTTCCTGGCGGTCGGAGCCGGGCGGGCGCTCCGCCCCGCGGACCGGCAGCTCATGCTGACCGGCTGCATGCTGCTGTCGATCACGGCGCAGCAGGACTGGGAAATGCGCCGGGCCAACGCGATCCTGGGCGGAACCGCCACTACCCTGCTCCTGCACGGCTACGTCGACGCCGCGCGCCTTGCTGCGGCGGAGTTGGGACTGCCCCCGGTGACGGACCGGGTGCGGGTCCTGGCCGTCACCGGCGAGCAGGTGGACCTACTCTCTACCGAGGAGCTCGCCGATGCGGTAGCCGCGATGGCGACGCGGGAGGATGCCGCGGAGCTGCGGCAAAGCATCCGGCGCTCGAGCCTGCGGTGTATCTTCGACGGACTCAGTTACGTGGTCCTGGACGTGCCGCACGTCGCTCCAGACGTCGCTGGCGGCGCAGCTGCATCGGCCAAGACGGTGAAACTGGAGCATCCGGCGCCTGTGCCGAGGCGACTGCCGGGTGTCGCTCCCGACCGACTAGGGGCCGCGATGAGCGGTCCGGTGCTGCCGTCCCAGGTCTCTGGCATCGTGGTTGAGGTGGGCCGGGCCTGCCGGCGGGCAGCGCCGGGACAACTGGTACAGATGGAGAACGTTCTCGACCCGCTGGCCGATTCCTGGGTCGAAGCGCTCAAGGGCTACACCAGGGCGGATCTCGTGGATACCGTGCGCTGCTACCTGCGCCATCGCGGCCAGTGGGAGACGACCGCTCGGGATCTGCAGCTGCACCGCAATTCGCTGCGGCACCGGATCGAGATCGCCTCCCGACTGATCGACGCGGACCTCGACGATCCCGATGTGGCGGCGAACCTGTGGCTGGCGCTGCGCGGCGTCACCACGCAGCCGGTTCAGCCTGCTTAGCCCCGGGGTGCGACGAGAACCGCAGCGCCGGTGAGCCAGGTGCGAATGGAGTCGTTGTGCTCGCCGAGGGCCGGCGGCGCGCTCGTGCGCGGGGCCAGCGGCGGCGTCCAGCTGACGGGGTGCCGAATCTGGCGGCCCATGGTGGCACCCGAGGCGTCCTGCACCTCGATCGTCGGCTCCAGGCCCAGTGATTCGGCGAGCTCGATGCCCTCGGCGATGGTGGCAACCTGCCCGGCCGGTACGCCGGCATCCGTGAGCCGGTTCTGCCAAGACAGCGCCGGAGCCTCCGCGAGGCGCGCTTCCAGGAGGAGCACGAGTTCCTCACGGTGGTGCACACGGGCCGAGTTGGTCGAGAACCGCGGGTCGGTTGCGAGTCGCTCGTCGCCGAGCACCCGGGCGAGCTTGGCGAACTGGCCGTCGTTACCGCAGGCCACGGCCAGTGGTCCGTCCGCGCAGGCAAGCAGCTGGTACGGCACGATCGACGGATGCCGGTTGCCCATTCTTCCGGGAACCACGCCCGCGCCGAGGTACGCCTGCGCCTGGTTGGCGAGCGCCCCCTGCAGGCTCGACAGCAGGTTCATTTCCAGCCGGGCACCGAGGCCGGTGCTCGCTCGGGCCGTCAGGGCGGCGAGCACGCCGATGGTCGTGTCTTTCGCGGTGAGCACATCTACGAGAGCGACGCCCGCTTTCATCGGGCCACTCTCGTCCCCCGTGACGCTCATCAGCCCGCCCAGCGCCTGGACCATGAAGTCGTAACCGAGCAGGTCGGCCCCGCCGCCGCTGCCGAAACCGGTGATCGAGGCGTAGATGAGGCCGGGGTTCTCTGCCTTGAGGCTCTCATAGCCCAGGCCGAGCCGGTCCATCCCGCCTGGCTTGAAGTTCTCGACCACCACGTCGGCCCTGAGGGCGAGAGCGCGCGCGACGGCGAGGTCGGCGTCGTCGGTGAGGTCGAGGCAGAGGGATTCCTTGTTGCGGTTCACGCTCTCGAAATAGGTGGCCCCCGTGGCGGAGAACGGCGGACCCCAGCTGCGGGTGTCGTCACCGCTGCCCGGCCTCTCCACCTTGACCACCCGTGCTCCCAGGTCGGCCAGCGTCACGGTGGCCAGCGGACCGGCCAGTACCCGGGAGAAGTCCGCGACCAGGATCCCGGCGAGCGGCTTCGAGGTTGGACTCCGGCTGTCTTCGAACTGATTCTGCACTCGTGCTCCGTTGACTCGGTTCAGATGATGTTCGGGTTTCCTCGAATCTAGTGGCGAGTCAGAGCGGTTTCATTGGACGGATCATCCAGAGTCTGGACATGTCTGCACCCAGGCCTGCGGACATCCGATGCACGGATGCCCGGTTCAAACACCGCCACGCGGTGGAACCCGATTTGGGTGATGGATGCCGCGACGCCGGCCAGTACAAGGGCGATATTTGTTGCCCGGCCGATGCCCGGTTCGAGCACCCCGCCGCACCAGACCGGAACACCGGGCACGTCCGTGACACCGTGGATAACGCTTTGCTAACGCGTCGAATAGCGGACGTCCTCCTGGAGGTGTGGAGGGTCAACGGGTGGGACGGCGACACCTTCAATGCGGCGCCCGATGAACACGACGCTTTCGGCTGGTTCAGTTTGGACGAGGCGACGTCTTTGGACCTAGCTGATGATGAGTACCCAGCGCTCTTCAAACAGGTGCTGACCTAATCCCTGAGGGACCGGTTCCCACCTGCCGGCCGGCCCAGAGAGCCGAGGCCAAGCTAGCAGAGCCTTGGACGGCCATACGGGCACTGGATCGGAACCGTAACGACTGCCGTACGCCCTCAGGGTTCCCAATTCGGAAACTCGTTTGAGTCCGCAGAGCGAGTCGGGGGCCGGTGTCGATGCGAGAGTGGGCCCGTGCTGGAAAACAACGAACGTCGACTCGTGACTGCCGCCGAAGCGATAGTGCGATCACTGCCAGACGATGACACGCACACGGTCGCCTCGGCGGCCATGGATCCCCAGGGCAATGTCCACACGGGCGTGAACGTTTTTCACTTCACGGGTGGGCCATGCGCCGAACTCGTCGTCACTGCAGCCGCCGCGCAGGCCCTCGCCGGCTCCCTCGTCACCATCGTCGCGGTCGGTGACCGTGACCGTGGTGTGCTCGCTCCGTGCGGACGGTGCCGACAGGTCTTGCTCGACCTTCACCCCGATGTGGCAGTCATCCTGCCCCTCCCCGGTGGCGACGTGACCGCGGAACCCCTACGCGATCTACTACCTCGCAGCTACTCGGCACCGGAGCCCGCATTCGGCCCCAGAATCGTCTACTTCAACCCTCGCTACTACGACAGCATTGCTTCGGGTCAGAAGACAATCACGATCCGCCACCACGATCCCATCCAGACTGGATCGGCAGTGCTTGTATTCGACGACGGAGACACCATTCGGCGGCTCAACGTCAAGATCGAGAGCATCGAATCACGCCGCTTCGATCACCTGAGCAACGACGACGCTCGCCAGGAAGACCTCCCCGACGCTGACGCTCTTCGCGGAGCACTGCGCACGCACTACCCGGACCTCGAAGGCCACGATGTCGTGGACGTAGCGACGTTTCACCTGGTGACTGCTTGACGCGGTCACGGTTCCGCTGCTGAGGGACTTCCGTCTGGCCTGGACGGCCGAGTCTGTCGTGCCAGACTCGCTGGATGGACCAGGCAAGAGACACGGAATTCGACACCATCCTGATCGGTGGTCGTGAGCAACGTGCGATCGTCATCGTCGATCACGACGACACATGGCCCTCAAAAGCAGCTTCCATGGCTCAAAAGATCCAGGACTCCCTGGGCCCAGCTGCGCTGTCGGTCGAACACATCGGTTCGACCTCAGTCCCTGGACTGGCTGCGAAACCGGTGATCGACATGCTGCTTGTCGTGGCCAACATTGACGACGAGGAGTCCTACCTTGTGCCAATGGAATCCATCGGGTTGCAGCTCCGTGTCCGAGAATACGGCCACCGGATGCTCCGCACGGCGGAGCTGGACTTCCACGTGCACGTTCTTCCGCCAAAGTCCGCTGAGCAAATCGACTACCTCGACCTCCGCGACTGGCTCCGGGTCAGCGCTGCAGACCGTGCACTCTACGAATCCACGAAGCGGACGCTCGCGGAGAACACATGGAGCGATATGAACCACTACGCCGATGCCAAGAGTGCAGTCATCCAGCAGATACTGACCCATGCACGCAACTGGCGAGCAGGACAGCCCACCAGCTGAACCGTCCCCACGGAACCACGTCCCGGCGACGGTTCCACCGATGCAACGGTCGCGGATCTGGTGCGGGGTGTTTTCATGGCGGGCGGCGAGTAGCTTGTTGCTATGACTGAGCTGTTGGCGGCTCGCGTGACTGTGCCGGATGCTGTCGGGCTCCCGTTCCATGTCGGCCGTGACTTAGCCGCCGAGTTTGGCGTCACTCTCGCTAACCCCGATCCTGATGGGCCGCCGATCGGTGGCCTCGCGTGGCCAGGGTCGTTCTACATCACGTCGCAGAACCCCCCTGCGGGCACTGAGCTTTACCTTTGACTCCGTCACAGTCGAGATCGTTGGCTATGGCGAGGCGGACCGCGATTCGCTCCGGAACTCTCCGGTCGCGCCGCCGGCGGACGTGACCCATGCAAAAGTAGAGCCGGTGAGTTTAGTCGACCTGACTCCGACCGCCAGCGTCGACCAGAACCCGGACTGACGATCGGTGGGTCTTGTCGCCCGCGTCCGTTGGCGGTTTCATTTCACCACGTAACGCGAGAGACCCTCGACGTGAGCGGGGTTCGGAGAAAGGGCTGTTCCTACGTGTCAGGGCCAGTACCTCAGAGCAAGTCCGCCGTTTGACGCTCAGGGCGGATGTTCGCTGGATTTATTTGCCGGCCAGAAGAGCGAAATATCCCGGAATCTGCTGCGAAAGACCGGTGGATTTCATCGGGACCACTTCGATGTTCACCGGCCCGTCCGCGATCAACTGCCAGTCCGAATCCGAAAATGTGCTGTGCCGTTCCTGGGCGCCGAAACGCCCGGGGCGGGGCAGGTTTTCCAGGGCGCTCTGCAACTGCCGGGGTATGCTTCGCGGCGTGGCACCCAGCTGCTGCAGGTAAGCGAGGCTGTTTCCTTGGAAGTTGGTTTCGGCGAGGAACACCCGGCCGCTGCGCCCGATGACGGTTCGCAGGTTGGCAGCTAAGCTGGACTGTTTGTCGGGTTTCAGGACGTGAAAAACTCCGCGGACAAAAACGTTGGCAGGCCCCATCCGCTCCAACAGGTGCTCTCCCGCTCCTACTCCCGCAGCATCCATGACCATGAAGTCGGCGTTCTGGACGCCTTCAGCTTCCCTCCTCGCCAACTCGACCGCGCCGGTTGAAACATCGATGCCGAGCACGCTTGGAAAAAGACCAGCAAGCCAGCGGGTGTAGGTCCCGTTACCACACCCGACGTCAATCACCGGAAGAGCCGGATCAAAGTGGGCTACGACGGCGTCGGAGTACTGCGCATGCTCGGTCCGGGATCCGGAGTCCCACAGCACGTCTCCGGAACGGCCGGTGGTGTGGATTCCGCGCCAATACCCATCCCACGCGGCCGCCGGGTCTCTCGGTACCCGGGAAGTGAGGCGTACTACTGTTGGGACAAGCAGCATCTGTTCCCAAAGCTTTGACATGCCCTAACTCTACCGACGCTGCGCGAGGCTCCGGAGCTGATCCAGTACCTTCGCGGGCGGCAGCGGGTAGCTGTAGTAATAGCCTTGCCCGTAAAGGCAACCCATGGCCTGCAACTGGATCGCCTGCTCGGCGGTTTCGATGCCTTCCACGATCGCTTTCAGTCCCGCAGAGGAAATCAGCTGAAGAATGGCAGCAATGAATTTCAGCTGCTGCGGGTCCGAGCCCATGTCCTGAATCAGGGATTGGTCGACCTTCACCGTGTCCGCGGGAAGCGACCGGAGATAGCTGATGGACGAATAGCCGGTACCGAAGTCGTCAATTTGCAGCCCCACGCCCATGTCCCGCAGCCCGCTGAAGACCTGTTCTTCCGCCGTTCCCCTAGACATCAACACGGTCTCGGTGATCTCCAAAACCAAACGCCGCGGAGCCACGTGATTCCGGTCCAGCGTATCCCTGATATCCTCCAGCAGATCACTGCGAAGCAGTTCGGCGGCGGAAAGATTGATGTGCAGACGGAAGTCCGTCAGGTCAGGTGCGGTTTCGCTCCAGCGTCTCATCTGGGCGACTCCTTCATGCAGCACCCACCGCCCCAGCTCTAGGATCAGGCCGGTCTCTTCCGCGATGCGGATGAAGCTGTCCGGCATAATAATTCCGCGCACGGGATGATGCCACCGAAGGAGGGCTTCGATGCCTATGACCCTGCCGGAGGCCAATTCGACCACCGGCTGGTACCGCAGTGCCAGTTCGCCGCCGGCAACAGCGCTGCGTAGTTCGGCGGTTATGCGCGAGCGTTCCCGGACAGCGTCGAGCATATCGGGGTGGAAGAGCTGGACGTTGTTGCGACCCTGCTCCTTCGCCTGATACATGGCAATGTCAGCATCGCGCATCAGCGCCTCGGCCGGATACCCCGGCGTGCCGATGCAAACCCCGATGCTGGCCATTGCCCAGACCGTTTCGGTTCCGACACGCACGCTGTCCTGCAGTTGCTCGGATGCCCGGTGCGCAATTTGCAGGATCTCCTCTTCCGTGGCCTCGGTGATGACGATGGCAAATTCATCCCCACCCAGACGGGCCACTGTATCGGCGGCCCTGACGGCGGACCGGAGACGCTTGGCAACCTCGACCAGCACGGCGTCACCGGCACCATGGCCCAGAGTGTCATTTATGGCCTTGAAAGAATCCAGATCCAGCACCAGCACGGCCGGGGCTTTCCCGCTGTCCGCACTGGCCAGGATTGCCTCCTGGATCCGCTCGTTGAGCAGGGTCCTATTCGCAAGGCCTGTTAAGGCATCCGTCTTGGCCATCTGCTCCAGCTCAGCCTGCGCTCGCCCCAACATGGCCGTACGGTCGGCAACCCGCCGTTCCAGATCCGAGTAAATATGGTCAAGTTCCTCCGCGAGCAGGTTGACACCCGTGATGACAGCATCGATGTCATCCCTACGTTCCGAAGTTTTCATGCGTGTGTCTAGCTCACCGGCAGCCAACCGGACAATGCCCTCCACCAACTGCTGCAGGCGCGGGTCCTCAGCGGCCTTTCCCGAGCTCATATCGTCCAAAGGTGCAATCCACGACGGGAAGTCTGGCCCTTTGCAGACCCCGGCCGAAGAACTGGCAACTGCCCCGGGGTCGCCCTGAATCGATCTGTCACGCGCTGAATCCTGCGGTCACCAGCGACCTCCGATGTGGGCCCACTATCGATACTCCACCAAGAGGAGTACCCACCCGAAGGCGCCTGCCAGCCCGACGGGCGGTCAGTAACCCTGCCGGTTGGCCGAAACGTGTCGGGCACCGCCACCGCCGGTTCCCCGCTCAAAGGACAGACGCCCGGTGTGGCCCTCATCGCGGCAGGCAGCACTTCCCGGCGCTCATGCACGGGCACTAAGCCAGTCCAAGGCCTCGCTGCGCGATGTAAAAAAACGAGTCGGACAAGGCGGGACGTGCACACCGAGGAAGAAGTTCGCCAGGACCCGATCTACAGGCGATTCGCCTAATAGAGCAATGCGTGAGGCGCTGCAGGGAATGGACCAAACAGCCCTGGCCTCACGGCTAACCGAACCGACCGCTGCCATATCGACGAGCATGGGATGCTCTTCCTGCTGGCAGACCTCGTTGACTTTCGCCATCGCGGCCCGAGCGTCCTCGACCTGAACGTGGACCCCGGGCAGCCAGCGCAGATGGAGAAGCCCGCTATCACTCATTTCAATGCTGAGCTTTGCCTCGTTTGCAGCGACCGGATCCACCACCACGTGTCCTCCCCCGAGCACGCCGCCGAACCATTCAGCCGCTCCTCAAAGGTACTCGGGTTCATCGATTTCTCCCGTCACGAGGACGGTGGGTTGCAGGCTGAGAGCGGTTCTTGCCTCTGCAGGCACGGAGGATGCAATGTATTAGCGCGAGTATCCAAATGCCGGGTCCAATACCGATCAGGTATGCAGGTTACTGATCTCACAGCGGCCATGAACGAATTACGACTGAGCGACCTCTCACGGGACATCCGGAGCTCCTACACGGCAAAAAGCTGGGGCCTGTCTCCCGACGTAACTGTGGGCGGAGTGGCCCCGGGCTGCTCCCCAAGGTTCGCTTTTGTTTATCGCGGGTCAGTTGTTGGTCACGAGGCCAGTTGCAGAATCGAAGGTTACGCCGACACCGGAGGAGTCGTCGGTGATGCGGATCCGCTTTACGCAGGGAAGTCAAGGAGGAGCTCGGTCTCGAGGTCGACATTGTCGCCGTGGTCGATAGCTATGGTGGCGTCGACTTGACGAACGAGTATCCGAACGGTGACGTCGTGAGCTACGTCACGACCGCCTACCTCTGCCGCCTTGCCGAGGAACTGCCAGTCCTCGAAACGGAAGAGTTGACCGCTGTCGGCTGGTTCTTTCCCCTCCAGATCAAACAGCTCGATCGGTTCGAATGGATAGATCGAGTCATTGACGACATCGGGCCCAGCTTGAACGGGCTCGATTCAGCCCAAACGGTACCCCCTCACGCGATCACCTAGAAGACAGCAGCCTAGACATCACGTTTACCGCGCTCGACCTGCCAGCTGACCACGCTGCACTGATGCAGTTCATGATGTCTAACGAGTTCCCCTTCCACGTGAACGCCAGACCGTCCCGCACGGATCTCGAGCGAAAGACCTCCGAGGGAGCATTTGGCGGCCCCGATCACGCGAGCTTCTGGGTCCAATCGGAATCCGAAGGGCGCGTAGGCCTCGTGATCCTCGAAGACCTCCTCGACGACGCACACGGTGTCGAGGAACTCCACCACTCCGCGGGACGTGACCTAGGGCAATCGAATGCCCGCGAGTCGAGGCGTGGTCGAGATGGAATTCGGTTTTTTGGGTTGGTGGAACTTTTGGGTGGTCGTTCAGGGTTTCCTTGTGGTTGGGATCATCGTGGCTCTGGCGTTCTTTATCCGCTGGGGGCGGCGCAAGAGCGCGATTCTTGAAGCAAACGAATCCACAGAAGGTCAGGGAGGCGCTGGCCACGGAAGGTAGTGGGCGGGAGGTGCCCCGCGTAGGGTTCCCAGAAGGGGAACGAAAAATAGAGAGGGTTTCGGCGTCCGCGACGGCCCTCTATTCCTCGTCTTTCGCGAATGCTCTGTCGAGTAGAGCCGCGGTCGCCGGGTTCACCAGCTCGCTCCGCTGCATATAGTGCTGCACCGTGCTCTTCGTGTCCGTGTGGCCGAGCAGCTCCGCGGCGAGTTCGATGTTGGCGTTGGCGTTGACTGCAGTCGCAACCGTGCGGCGGAACATGTGCGGGGTCACACCCTCGATCCCGGCTCCCCCGAGCACATGACGCAACTGACGTTGCACGTTCGCGGTGGTCAGCGGAGTGCCGTCCGGGGACTGGAACAGCAGCTCATCCAGGCCCATGCTGCCGGCATTGGCAAGCCGCCGGCGGACCGCGTCAGCGGTGAATGTGGGCAGTGCAACGACTCGACGCGACTTTGCGGTCTTGGGATGGTCCTGCCGAAAGGTCTGCTCGCCGTTGCGGCTCACGATCGTACCGGCCAGGCGGATGGACGGTATAGCGCTTGTGATGTCGACGTCCCGCCGGCGGATGGCCAGCACCTCGCCGATCCAAGCTGAGGTGCCGAGCATCACCTCGATGATCGCACTGAGCTGGCCGTCAGGCTTGGGCCCGGAGATGTGATTGACGGCGCTTTCCCACTGGGCGATCGCCGCGCGGATTACGTTCACCTCCGGGGCCGTGAGCGCATCGAGGATGTGGGGCTCACAGTACAGGCGGGCCACGTGATCCATTGGCTTGCTGGAGAGAATCTCATGCCGCACCGCCAACTCAAGCGCCAGCCGCAGAACGACACGACCATGCTCGGCCCGGCTGTGGGAAAGCTTGGCCAGCTGCTTGATGAAGTGATCGCAACGAGCGACGCCAATCTCTCGCAGCGTGAGACAGCGGGACACCGGGAGCACGAGCGTTCGCATGTTGCGCTCTTATAGATTCCGGGTCGTCTTCGACGATTCGATTTTCCATGTCGATGTCCTCGAACCAGTACGTCGCCAAGTCTCCGAACGAGCTGTCCGGCGTCAGCGACGTGTTCGTCGGCTGCTGCAGGTATCTCGTCGTGAGCTTGCTCTTCAGCGATCGCTCAGCAGCCCTGGCGGTGTCGCCGGTGGCCTGAACCTGGCGTGTCTGATCGTCCCAGTCCCGGTACGCACCGCAATCCCGGAGGATCGGGATGAACCGAAAACGACGTCGGCGCCCCGGATGGGAAGGCCGTTTCAACGGCTCCAGGGAGGAGTAAAAGATGGGTTTGTGATGGGGTAGTCAAATCTCTAACCAAAAAAGTCCCGGAAACCCTTGAGTTTCCGGGACATTTGGTCGGCTGTTTACGAAAGGCAGTGGGGCACGGGTCTCGCAAGATCGCAGAGGGCGTTTTTCTCCACGATTTCTGGATTTTCCTCCACTTAACGAAACCTCTCTATGCCGCCGTGGCGAGATGGGGCATATCGACGTGAAGGAGCTCGGTCGTATCCCCGACGGCGGCGGTTGGCGGGCCCAGCCTGGTCAACCCGCACCAACCACACAGCCGGGCAGGTTCGGGTCAGTTATGACTACGTGCACGCTGTCATCGACGACCACGCCCGCCTCGTCTACGCCGAAGTGCACGCCGACAAAACGGGCGTCACGGCTGTCGGCGTTCTTCTCCGCGCTAGCTGTACTGCCCAAGGAGGTTAGTTCAGCGCCTGATGGGCGGCGATCGCGAGAGATGCTTCACCGTCCGCTGCTCTCTTCAGAGCGGTGAAAAGCCGTTTCGGTTGGTCGTCACCGAATGTTTCGGAACCTCGTGGGAGTTTGCAAGGTCTAGATCAGTCGGCATCAGAGCAAAATTATGGGAGCCGAAGATCACCGTTGGCGGTCTTCGGCTCCCACTCGTAAGGGTTCAACCCTTCAGCGCCGTTTCGATCCAGTCGGCTGGAATGATGTCGGAGAATGCGGGAGCATCGTCCACCAACCCTGTTTGGAGGTGGAAGTCGACGGACTTCTCGAAACCGGATTCGGTGGGTTGTGAGCTGGCTGAGACGTGCGCCTGAATGATCGGGATCAGGGCTTCCAGGGTGGCGGGGTCCATGGCCTCTTCGTATAGGGCAAGGAGTCTTTCCACCTCGGCTGAATCACTCACAATGAGTTGCTCGGCCCGATCGATGGCTCGGAGAAATGCTGCCACGGTGGGACCCTTCTCGTCCAAGACGTCCTGCGCTTCTACGCCTCAGAATCAGCCCGTCGAAACGCACTGCCAGCATGGATCCACGAATACGATCACCACAAAGCCTTACACCGCCATCGGAAAATACCCGCCCATCAGCCGCTTAACTAACGTCTCTGGGCGGTACATCTAGGTCGATGGCCAAGAACGATCCAGATTCATGCGTCGTGCATCTGCAAGCGGATTTCCATGGTCACGTCCTACCAGGTTGTGCAATTCATCGGCAGCGCGCCGGTGATCTTCTCGCAGTGACCGCTCCTGGTAAGAACTGCCTGCCGAAGTGCCCGCTATTTGTTTGCAGACTCCAGCGCGGCCGCCATCGCGTCAATGCTCGCGGACGAGAGGGCGAAGTCGATTGCCATGACGCTGGCTCCGATAATGCCGGCGTCGGCACCGGCTCGAGATTGTGCCACGATGAGATGTTCCGTGGCCAGCGGCATCGTGCGCGAATAGACAACTTCGCGAACGCCGGCAAGAAGATGGTCGCCGGCGAAGGCGAGGGAACCCCCGATCGAGATGATGGAGGGATTCAGGACGCTGACGCAGGTGGTGAGGACTTCGCCGATATCGCGGCCCGCCTGTCGAACTGCCTGAATGGCGGCCAATTCGCCAGCCTTTGTGGCGGCCACCACGTCGCTGAGAACAGCGATGGACTTGCCGTTGTATTCGACTCCGGCGAGGGCTAGTCGCTGAGCCAACGCTGGTCCAGCGGCCATAGCCTCCAAACAACCGCTGTTGCCGCAGCGACAGGGCACGTTCTGACCGCGGGTGATTTGCACGTGCCCGATATCTCCTGCGATACCTTCGGCGCCCCGTTGGAGTACGCCGCTGCTGATAATTCCGGAGCCGATCCCCGTGGACGCCTTCAGAAAGATGATGTTCTCCATGTCGGGCCAGGCGAACTTCTGCTCTCCGAGCGCCATGATATTCACGTCGTTATCGACAAGGACGGTCGCTGTGAGATGGTGGTTGACGAAGCCAGGTACATCGAAGTCATCCCACCCTGGCATGATCGGTGGGTTCGAAGGGCGCCCGGTAGAGTGCTCGACGGGGCCAGGGAGACCGATTCCGATGGCGATCAGATCCGCTTCTTTGAGGCGGAGAGATGCGAGTTCTGAGCGAATTGTCCTAACCATCCAGCCGAGGCATGTTTCAGGACCATCCGCAATGATGATTTTTGACGATGTTCGGCCGAGGATCTCGCCTGCCAGATCTGTCAGAGCCAGGCTCGCTTGCGTTGCCCCAAAGTCCACGGCCGCAATCACACGGGCTTTGGGGTTGAGGGCTACTTGGGCTGAGGGTCGACCACCGGTAGAAACGGCATCATTGACAGGTGCAATGAGGCCCAGCTCAAGCAAAGTGTCGATGCGGAGCTGGATGGTCGATCGAGCCAAGCCCGTCATTGTCACCAATTCGGCCTTTGTTCGTGGCTGCCCATCTCGTAGGAGCTGAAAAAGGGCTGCGGCACTGAAGCCGTTGAATTTGATTTGAATCTCAGCCATCCCCGAATTTTACTGGCGCCGGACGCAACGATCTGCCCCTGATCTGGTTGTTATCGACAGTAGTTGATAACAGGTAGGTAACGTAATGTTGATTTTCGGCAGAAGACCATTGTTCACTGTCATTATCGATCCACACACAGAATCACCATGAGATCAATGCCACAGGGCAGTGGAGCTTTACTTATGAAAGGCACATCGATGAAGATTGGCTACTCGACCATTACATGGGGCGGGGTCGTAGGGCATCCCTCCGGTGTCACGGCTGTGAAAGACCTCTTTTATCGTGCGAACGGCGATACCCTCGAAGCGATCTCGGACATCTCATCCGCTGGTTATCAGGGGACAGAGGTGTTCGACGGAGATCTCGCCGAATATGCGGATCGGCCAGACGTGCTGATTGATGCTTTCAAGAAGGCCAAGCTTGAGCTCGTTGCCGTCTACACCGGCGCCAACTTCATTTATGACGACATCCTCGAAGATGAGCTTCACAAAATCTCCCAGTCGGCCAAGCTCGCCTCGGAGTTCGGCGCCACCAGGCTGGTTGTGGGCGGTGGCGCCAAGCGCGCTCGAGGCGAGCAGCCAGACGATATGGCCAAGCTGGGTCGTGCCCTTGACCAGGTTGTGGAGATCGCCGCCTCCTTTGGTCTGGACTGCACCTACCATCCTCACCTCGGAACCATCGTTGAGGGGCCGGACGCCCTCGAACGGCTGATGGGTCTGTCCACAATCAAGTTCTGTCCCGATACCGCCCACCTGACTGCTGGTGGCGGAAATCCGGTTGAACTGATCGAAAAATACGCCGACCGTCTGGCCCACGTACACCTCAAGGACTACAAATACGCCACCGGTGATTTTCTTCCCCTTGGACAGGGAGACATCGATATTCCTGGCGTGATTGCAGCAGTTCGATCAGCTGGCTACGACAGCTGGCTCATGGTCGAACTGGATTCATACGATGGCGACCCCACCGACGCCGCCGTCATCAGTAAGCGGTACCTCGATGACGTTCTTGCCCACTAGCAACACGCTTCGAGACTAATCCCCCCTCTCCCACAAAAAGAAAGCTATTTCAATGAAGAAATCAATTGCAGCGCTTGCCCTCGGCACAGCGTTGATGCTTGGTCTTGGAGCATGCTCAACAGCAGCCACCGGAACCGCGAGCAGTGAAAACGCTGATGTGTCGGCGCAGGTAGACGCGGCACTGTCCGAATTGTCAGGACAGGTGTTGAGTGTTGGTCCGAACGGCGAAAAACCCGCGGGTTTCGATGCAACGACGCTGACCGATGACGAAGTTGCCAAGGTCAAGACCGGAAACTTCAAGGTCGCGATTGTTATGCACTACGCCGGAAACGACTGGTCCACTGCACAGGTGGAAGGGCTCGAGTCAGAATTCACTCGCCTGGGCATGGAAGTCGTTGCAGTGACAGACGCCAACTTCAAACCCGAGCAGCAGGTCTCTGACCTGGAGACCGTACTCGCGTTGAAACCCGACCTGATCGTGTCTATTCCCACCGACCCGGTGGCAACCGCTTCCGCGTACGCACAGGCTCGCGACGCAGGCGTGAAGCTCGTCTTCATGGACAACGTTCCTGCTGGTTTTGTCGGCGGCAAGGATTACGTTTCGGTTGTCTCCGCCGACAATAAAGGCAACGGTGTCGTATCAGCTCACCTTTTGGCCAAAGCTCTCGGCGGCCAAGGCGAGATCGGTCTCGTCTTCCACGACGCGGAGTTCTTCGTGACAGCACAGCGCTACGAGGGTTTCAAAGAAACGATTGCCTTGTACCCCGGCATCACCATTGTTGAAGAGAAGGGTATCGGCGGCCCCGACTTCGCTGGCGACGCGCAGGCAGCCACCACCGCCTTGCTGACCAAGTACCCGAACCTCGCCGGAATCTGGGGAGTTTGGGACGTTCCTGCCGAAGGCATCATGGCCGCTGCCCGTGAGTCCGGTCGCCCGGACCTGAAGATTGCAACCGAAGACCTCGGAACCAACGTTGCTATTGCTCTGGCCAAGGACGAGCTCATCGTAGGCCTGGGCGCTCAGCGCCCCTATGACCAGGGTGTAGCGGAGGCTCGTCTTGGCGCAGCGGCACTCATCGGCAAGGCAGACATTCCGAACTTCGTTGCCCTCGGCGCCCTCCCGGTGACGCACGAGAACGTCCTCGAATCGTGGAAGACGGTTTACCAGGTCGAAGCACCTGATTCGATCTCGAGCGCTTACACGAAATAAAACGCACTTCCAACCGTGGGACCGGCAGCAGACATTTCATCTTTTGCTGCCGGCCCCACGGACTTCACGCTTTGCCCGAAACAGCTAGGTTGCAGCCTTTCCAAAGCTTTCGCCTAAAACGACAAGGAATTCACAATGAAGAGAATCAATGTTGGCCTCATCGGCGGCGGATTCATGGGCAAGGCCCACTCGCTGGCTTATTCGGCTGTCCCCATGTTTTACTGGCCCACCGACATCATGCCGGTCAAACACAGCATCGCGGAGGCCACGGATGACCTGGCTTCAGACGCTGCGGCGCGCTTCGGTTTTCAGAAGTCCACAAGTGACTGGCGCTCCATCATCGATGACCCGGAGATTGACCTCGTTGACATCGCAACCCCTAATAATCTTCACGCGGAGATCGCCATCGCCGCTCTCGAAGCCGGTAAGCACGTCATCTGCGAGAAGCCACTGGCCCGCACAGTGGAAGAATCAGAGAGAATGTACGAAGCCTCGCGCGGAAGCGATCGCGTCCACATGGTGGCCTTCAACTACCGCCGAACCCCCGCTGTCGCTCTGGCGAAACGATATATTGACGAAGGCGCCATTGGGCGCATCCTGAACCTTCGTGCGACGTACTTACAGGACTGGTCGGCCGACCCAAACTCTCCTCTGTCGTGGCGTTTCAAGAAGTCAATTGCCGGTTCAGGCGCTGTGGGCGACATCCTGACCCACGTGCTTGACATGGCTCGTTACCTCGCAGGTGAGATCACCGAAGTGAGCAGTCTGACGGCCAACATCATCACGGAACGCCCCTTGCAGCAGGCTGGTGCCGACTCGCTCGGGAATTCCAAAACCGATGGCGGACCAATGGGATCCGTTGATGTAGAAGACGAGGTCTTGTCGCTTGTGAAGTTCGCCAGCGGAGCCATCGGTTCCGTAGAAGCAACGCGTAATGCCTGGGGTCGCAACAACTTCATCACCCTCGCAATCCATGGTTCGGAGGGGTCCATCGTCTTCAACTACGAGAACAGGGACGAACTTCAGGTCTGTTTCAAGAGCGATGAAAACGATCGTCGCGGATTCCGCACGGTATACACCGGCCCCAACCACCCCAGTGGCGCCAATCTATGGCCCATCCCTGCGTTGGGTATCGGTTATGGCGAAACGAAGATCATCGAAGCCCATGACCTCTTCACCGCTATTGCAGGTGGTGACCCTGTTCGCCCCGACTTCGGCGATGGCTACCAGGTTGCTTTGGTCGATCACGCCATTCTCACCTCGGCAGCGTCCGGGCAGTGGGTTAAGGTTCCTCAGCTCAACCGCGAGACCAGAAGGGTCGAATAAACCAGATGTCCACGACTCCTGTGCTCGCAGTTGAGATGTCCGGCATCACCAAGGCCTTCAGCGGAGTTCCTGTTCTTCGCGAGGTCGATTTTGAACTGGTCACTGGTGAAGTGCACGCTCTCGCTGGTGAAAATGGTGCGGGCAAGTCGACTCTCATGAAGATACTGCAGGGCGTGTATCAGCGTGACAGCGGCGAGGTGAGGGTTGCGGGTGAGACAGTCTCCTTGACCGACACCTTCGCTGCGCGGGCTGCAGGCATCGGTATGGTTTTTCAGGAGTTCAGCCTCATCCCCACCCTCACCGTCTGGGAAAACGTCTTCCTGACGGCTGAACCCATGGGCAAATTCGGTCTCATCAATGATTCACTCGCCCGTGAGAAAGCGCACGCCATTTTCGTGGACATGGGTGTCAGCGTCGACGTCACGAGCCTGCTCGAGAATCTGCCCACGGCGCTCTGGCAGCTCACCGAAATCGCCAAAGCTTTGGCCCAGAACGCCCGTGTGCTCATCATGGATGAGCCCACGGCATCGCTGGCCAAGCACGAGACGAATGCGCTCTTCGAACTCATCGAGCGACTCCAGGCCCGTGGAATCTCCATCATTTACATTTCACACCGCATGGATGAGGTTTACCGGGTTGCCGATCGCATCACCGTGCTTCGTGACGGCAAGAAAGCTCTGACCGCAAAACTCTCCGATGTCTCTCCGGCGCAGATTGTCGCGGCCATTGTTGGACGAGAAATGTCCGGAATCATGGCCTACGAAGACCGCAGCGCGAAGATCAGCACGGATGCCGTGATGACCGTGACCGGTTTGGCTTCCGGCAAACGTCTGTCAAATGTCACTTTCGACTTGCACCGCGGAGAAATTCTCGGTCTGGCAGGTCTCATGGGCAGCGGTCGCACGGAACTCGTGAACACGTTGTTCGGAATCGATCGGGCCTCCGCTGGAACCATCACGATCAATGGACAGACCGTATCCATTCGCAATCCAGGGCACGCGATCTCCCTCGGGCTCGCACTCATCCCCGAAGATCGCCGAGCTCAGGGTCTGGTGCTCGAGCACTCCGTGCAGGAAAACATCACCCTTCCTCTTCTCGACGAACTCAAGAGTGGTCCGCTCCTGCGTTCCTCCAAGATAGCCATACGAGCACAAGAGATCATTGGCAAGTTTTCCATCAAGGTCGCCGACCAAACAATGGATGTCTCGAGGCTCTCAGGTGGAAACCAGCAGAAGGTCGTGATCGGAAAATGGCTCGGCACTGATCCAGACATCCTCATGATGGATGAGCCCACGGCTGGCGTAGACATCGGTACCAAGAAGGAGATCTTGGCCATGGTTCGCCAGATTGCCGACGACGGCAAGGCCGTCATCATCATTTCGTCCGAACTTCCGGAACTGCTATCGGTGAGCGACCGCATCCTCGTTCTCCAAGATGGCGAAGTGGTTCGCGATCTTTCGCGGGCCGAGATCCCATCTGAAGAATTCCTTCAACTCGCTGTGCAAGGAGCATAAATGTCTACGCTGTCTACGCAAATGACCCGCAGTTTTCGAATTGTTCAGCGCTTTGACTGGCGTCAGAACATTATTTATGTCGGTTTTGTAGTGGTGTTTATCCTCTTCGCCGTACTCCTGGGCGACAGCGGTTTCACGAGTGCCAACAACCTCCTGAACATTGCGCGCCAGACGGCCACCATTTCGATCATGGCCGTGGCCATGACATTCGTGATCGCCACCGCCGAAATCGACCTCAGTATCGGGTCTGTCGCGGGTCTGTCCTCCGTGGTTTCTGCCCTGGCCGTGTCTTCCTATGGACTGGTACCGGGCATTCTCGCCGGCCTCCTGGTCGGACTCGTTGTCGGTGCTGTCAACGGCGGACTCGTGGCATGGCTCAAGGTCCCGTCTTTTCTCGTGACCTTGGGAATGCTCGGCCTCATTGTGGGCGTGGCTCGCTGGATCACGGCTTCTGCACCGGTGCCGATCGCCGATGCCACGTTCATCCAGATCTTCGGTGGCGGTAATGTCGGCGCGATTCCTTCCCTTCTGATTTGGGCCGTGGTCGTTGTGACCATTGGCGCGGTCGTCATGAACAAGACGAAATTCGGCCGCCAAGTTCGGGCTACGGGTGGGAATACTCAGGCAGCCATGTTTACTGGAGTCAACACCGCCCGGATCAAATTCTACGTTTTACTCCTCTCCGGGCTCGTGGCCGCCATCGCAGGCATGCTCTACGCGGGTCGACTTCAGTCGGGACGCTTCCAGTGGGGAACCGGTGATGAACTCTCAGTCATCGCTGCTGTGATTCTTGGGGGAACGTCCCTCTTCGGCGGCCGCGGTGCAATCATTGGATCACTCTTCGGTGCGCTTTTCATCGGCCTGGTCAACAACGGTTTGATCCTCGCCGGCCTTGAAGTGAGTCAGCAGCAGGTCGTTCGTGGCGCCATCATCATTGTCGCCGTCGCCCTGTCGAGCAAAAAGGCCTCAAGCTGATGCAGCCCCGACTCCGAGCCGGTATCCTCGGCGGTGGTTTCATGGCAGAAGTACATGCCCGGGCAATCCGGGCAGCCGGCTCCGAGGTTGTACTGATCGCGAGCTCTTCGCCCGACAGCTCCGCTCGCGCTGCGGCTCGGTTGGGTATCCACGGTATCGCTCCAAACGCCCGCGCCTTGATCGAGTCCGATGCGGTGGATGTCATTCATGTCTGCACACCGAATGCGTTTCATTCTGAGCAGGCAGGGCTGGCTCTTCTAGCCGGAAAACCTGTCGTGTGCGAGAAACCGTTGGCGACGCGGGTGTCAGACGCGGAAGACCTGGTGAGCCGCGCCAGGATCTCTGGAACACCGACTGCCGTTCCGTTCATCTACCGTTATTACCCTGCGGTTCGTGAAATTCGGTCGCGCATCTCACACGGTTCGGCCGGAGAGATGCACCTGCTCCACGGCTCGTATCTCCAGGATTGGCTCGCACTGCCCACAACCACAAACTGGCGGGTCGATGAGAAGGTCGGCGGCTCATCGCGTGCCTTTGCTGACATCGGCGTTCATTGGTGCGACCTGATGGAGTTCGTGACAGGGCACCGCATCACCAGACTCGTCTCAGCGCTCTCGCGATCACATCCTGAACGCGGGTCGACCGAAGATGCCGCATCCATCTTGTTTGAGACAGATCGCGGCGCATCCGGCACGCTCATCGCCAGTCAGATTACCCATGGGCGCAAGAACCGGCTCCACTTTTCCTTTGATGGGGAATTGGAATCATACCGATGGAACCAGGAGCACCCGGGAAAGTTCACGGCTTCGAACCAGAGTAGTGAAAGCACAATCTACTCTGGCTCCGCAGAGCTGTCCGCCCTGTCGTCCCAGCGTCTGGCACATCTTCCTGCCGGGCATCCGAAGGGATATCAAGATGCTTTCAACGCTTTTACAGCGGATGCCTATGCTTCATTTCAGGACCAGAATGTCGATGGCCTTCCCACGTTTGTCGACGGTTTACGGGCTGCGATCATCACAGATGCAGTGTTGACTTCCGCACAGTCCGGCCGATGGGTCGACGTCGTGGGTCCTACTGATGGAACTACTGCTGTGACGAACAACAGCCTCAGCGTCCTCGACGCAGCCCTAACTCAGTAGATTCATACTGACCACGAAGGAGGAACACATGTCTCGACCCGTCACCCTTTTCACCGGTCAGTGGGCCGACCTGCCGCTTGAGCAGGTCGCGAAGTATGCAGCCGAGTGGGGCTACGACGGCCTGGAAATCGCCTGTTCAGGCGAACACCTCGACGTATGGCGTGCCGCCGAAGATGATGCCTACCTTCAGGAACGCCTCGATATTCTCAAGCGCCACAACCTCAAACTCTTTGCAATTTCGAACCATCTCAAGGGCCAGGCCGTCTGCGATGATCCCATCGATTTTCGCCATCAGGCCATCGTTGGTTCGCGAGTATGGGGAGACGGTGAAGCCGAGGGCGTTCGCCAGCGCGCCGCCCAGGAGCTCAAACTCACCGGCATCGCCGCTCGCAGGCTTGGCGTCGACACCGTGGTGGGTTTTACGGGCTCAAAAATATGGCCGTACGTTGCCATGTTCCCGCCGGTACCGGAGCATGTCATCGAGGCGGGTTATGAAGATTTCGCGGACCGATGGAATCCGATTATGGATGTCTTTGATGACAATGGTGTGCGGTTTGCCCTTGAAGTTCACCCAAGCGAAATTGCCTACGACTGGTATACGACGGAGAAGACGCTTGAAGCCATCGGACACCGTCCGGCGTTTGGCCTGAACTGGGACCCTTCACATTTGATGTGGCAGGACATCGACCCTGCGGCGTTCATACATAACTTTGCCGATCGGATTTATCACGTGGATTGCAAGGACACCACTTTGCTGCTGAAGGACGGCCGTCGCGGGCGGCTTTCATCGCATTTACCGTGGGGCGACCCGAAACGCTCATGGGACTTCGTCTCGGCGGGTCACGGCAGCGTGGATTGGGAAGCCAGTTTCCGCGCCCTGAACACGATCGGCTATACCGGTCCCATCTCCATCGAATGGGAGGACTCCGGTATGGACCGACTTCGCGGTGCCCCGGAAGCGCTCGCTTTCATTCGGGCACTACTCTGGACGCCAGCGGCGACTTCGTTTGACGCGGTGTTCAGCAACCAGGACTGATGGGGCAGTCCCGCACAAAGTCGCTGAGAGCTATGACATCAATCACATGCCGGGTTGAACCGTCCCTGGTTTCCTGCCAACGCGTTGCTGGCGTAAACAGCTGTCCACTGACTTGTTGATCTGAGTACTCAGCCCCGGCTCATGGGGTCCCCGATAAGACCGGTTACATCAGCCCGGCCGAAACCCACCAGTCCGGCCGAGCGGCACTCCCCCACTCATTCAGAGTGCGGCAACCGATGCGTCCTCCACGAACCAGACGTGTCGGATCTTTGCATCGTCGCTTCTCGGTGTAAGGCTAGCGCTGCGAACTTTAAATGTCGTGGGCACGCTCACTGAATTACCGAAGATCAGTGCGTGCTGTTTTGGCAGAGACGGCAGGCGGCTGAGCACCACTTCGGATATGAAAGGAGTCATTCGTCGGACGTGCTGGAGGTCTTCCGGGTTCTGGATCCGGTGCACCACGAAGTTAGAGCACTGCGAAAGTACCGTTTTGGAGATTTGGGACTGGCACCAGCGCCTCGGGTCCGGTGTTCACGCGGACGCAATCATGTACCGGATCATCCACAACACCATCTGGGTCGAGACCGGCACCTACAACATGAGGGAGCACACCGCACTGGCCACCGCCTAATCGATGACGGAGGCCGTCAGTGGTTCCCAACCACACCACCATTGGCGCGCTCCCGCATGATCGGTGGTGCTCAACCGCACGATTAGGTGGTGCTCACCGCCTCAAATACTCAAGAGCGCCTGACCCGTGTCACGTGTCGGTCTTCGGGCGTCACTGGTCATATGAGGGCTTCATGCTCATCCGCCTCTTTTCATTCCTTTTGGCGCACGACCAGGATTCTTGGCTGCGCTACAGCCAAAAGCCTGCGGCGTCGGAAATCACGCAAAGTTATTTATGGCTCTTTCATTTCGGCGTATAGGCGTCCCGTGTGGAGGGCGAGGTATGAGATTTCATCGATGGAGACTACTCGGTGAATCGCATCGCCAATCAATTGGGCGATGTCGATTGCGGCCTCCACGGCTTCCGGGTAAAGCTGCCGTACCGCTGCAAGCAAATCCTGATGGGAGCTGTGAAGCTGTTCGTCGGCGGCGGCTCGGGCGAACACGTAGCGCAGATGCGTCACAAATCTAGCGGCACTGCTCGCGTTCTCGTCGATGGGCTGACCCCACCGCTCCGCCAGGCGAAGAAATACTCGGGCAATAGTCTCGGTCATGACGACGGTCCTTGAAAAGTCACCCTTCGTCCACTGCTGATTGACGAAGTGCAGGGCGAAGGCCACCCACTCATCGTCCTGCAGTCGGACCCCAAGTCGTTCGGACACCAAGGTCACCACCTGACGCCCCAAGGCTGCTTCGGACGGGTAGAGCTGGGCCACCTCCCAACGGAGCGGGAAATCGATGCGAATTCCTTCTATAGCCCGACGCACTGCGAAGGTGAGGTGGTCCAGGACCGGGATCATCAGAGATTGTCGCGGTTCGAGGCCGAGTGTTGCATGACCCAGTTCAGTGATTGTCTGGGCCAAGGTGATTTGGTCCAGGGGTGCCTCACTCAGCAGCCCGGCGACCTGGGCTGCGCGGTAGGCCCCGTCAGCTACGAAGCGCTGATTGGCCAAGGAGGTGTCGATGGTCTCTCCTGGACGGCGCTGAAATCCGATACCTTTGCCCAGTAACACGACCTCCATCGTGTCGGACTCTATGGCGAGAACCACATTGTTGTTGTAAACCCGTTTGATGCTCGCTTGCGTGGATGGCTTCACTTCCATCGGGTGCGCTCCTGAAAATGTTGGCAGTCTCGTTTGTGGTGGCGAGTCTCCTCGTCGTGCTCGTTTCGTTTCTGTCCCGCAGTCTTCGCTGGACTCAGGACTTCATGAATAGACAGATGCAATTGAGGCACCGAATCCTGGCATAGGGCCGTGATGGGCCCGTTTGCCCAAAAACGCGGCTTTTCACGTCGGCGCAGATTCACGTTTGCCGTTGGGGGAGAAAAACCGGTCGACAGACCTAAGACCGTTTCTGGATCGCGTTCGCCGGCCGACCTGGCAATCATGGGCGCCGCAAGGCAACCCTCATCTGCGGGCGATTCGCGGGCGTTTCCTTCCATGATTACCTTTTTACTTCCGCCGGACCGTGATCACGGACTCACCATTGGCCTCAAGGTCTGGCGAGCTCATGGCAAATTTGGCACCGTTCATCAAAACGACGGGGGTGACCATCGAGGGCACCTTCATCTTGATGTCGTCGAGGTCGCAACTGATGATGACGTCCCCGCGAGCAACCCGCTCGCCAACCTTCCGATGTCCGATTAGCCCTTCTCCTTTGAGAGTGACGGTGTCGATTCCGATATGGACCAGGACCTCCGCCCCGGCGTCGGTGCGGACAGCGAAGGCATGCCGTGTCTCCGCCATCAGGACAAGTTCGCCATCCACCGGGCTGCGGAACGATCCGTTGGTCGGCTCGATGGCGAAACCGTCACCGACGGAGCGCCGTGCGAAGACAGGGTCCGGGACTTCGTCCAGAGAAACGATTCGCCCTGCGACCGGACTGTAGACGGACTCGCCCCTTTTCTTGAATGGGTTCTGCATCGTCGTGCTCCTTCAGTCGTCGAGGCCGAGGCTCTCATTGATAGCGTTCTTGTACAAGATGGCTTTGCCGCCGTAGACCGCCTGAACGCCGCCCTGGACTTCAAAGACATCCGTGGCGCCGAGCCTGCGCAACGCGGTCTTGTCAACCTTGGCGGGGTCCTTCACGGATACGCGTAAGCGTGTAATGCAGGCGTCGACCTCTTCAAGGTTGGCGGCACCGCCAAGTGCTTCCAAGACCTTTGCGGCTTCCGTTTGAACTGCGCTTTGGCCGGTGAGGTCGCCGATCATAGCCGGGACGAGGGCGGCGCCTTCCGGGGCAGCCGGTTCTGCATCCCTGGCGATAGTGTCCTCCAAGTGTCCGGGAGTGCCGATTCGGAACCGTTTGATCGCGAAGCGGAAGGAGAAGTAGTACAGGGCGAACCAGACCACGCCAATAGGTAACACGAGCAACCAGTTGGTCCGTTCGTTGCCCTGCAGCACGCCAAAGAGCATGAAATCGATCACTCCGCCGGAGAAAGTGTTTCCAATACTGATGTTCAGGATGTCAGCGATGAAGAAGGATGCACCGTCGAGCACGGCATGGAACACGTACAGCGCCGGTGCGACGAACAAGAACATGAACTCGATGGGCTCAGTGATGCCCGTGATGAATGAGGTCAGAGCCACGGAGAGAAAGAGGCCCGTGTACTTGGCGCGACGGCCCTTGGGGATGCAGTGCCACATTGCCAGGCAGGCTCCCGGAAGGCCGAACATCATGGTCGCGAAACGGCCGGCGAAGTAGCGGGTGCCTTCGGTGAACATTCCGACGTGATTGGGATCGGCCAGCTGGGCGAAGAATATCTTCTGTGCGCCGTCAACCGACACTCCGTTGACGATCTCGGTTCCACCCAGAGACGTGAACCAGAACATGGGGTAGATCATGTGATGCAAGCCAACAGCTCCGCTGAGACGCAACAAGAACCCGTAGAAGAACGTTCCTATCGGCCCAAGGCCCGCGATCGCCGTGCCGGCGCTGACCATTACCTGCTGGATGGGTGGCCATGCGAGGAAGAAAAAGATTCCCACGAAGATCGCTGCGAACGCAGTCACGATCGGCACGAAACGGGATCCACCGAAGAAACCAAGGACGGCCGGCAATTCGATATTGCGGTAGCGGTTGTGCAGCCATACGGCCGTTGCGCCGATGACCAGAGCGCCGACTACGCCTGTATCTACAGGCTCGGCGCCAGGCTTGAAGATGTCCAGCATCGCCTTGATGGTGGCGGTCATCACCAGGTAGCCCACGATGCCGGCCAAGGCCGCGGTGCCCTTGTCGCGCTTCGCCAAGCCGATGCAGAGCCCAATAGACAGCAGAAGAGCAAGATTAGTGAAGACCGTCGCCCCGGCGGCGGACATAACGCCGAAGATTCCCTGCAGGATCGCGTTGTCCAATCCCGGGTATGCCTTGACAGTATTCGGGTTAGACAGGGCGCCGCCGATGCCGAGCAGGAGGCCGGCGGCTGGAAGGATGGCGATCGGTAGCATAAATGCTTTTCCGACCTTCTGGAGTTGCTTAAACACTGTTGCTCCTTTCATTTCGGGCACGACGACTCCGTCGTGGGTGAAGGGAAGGGCGATCGCTTACGCGAGAGCCGTTACGAAGTCCGTGGTAATTTCCAGTGGCCGGGTAATTGCACCGCCGACCACCACGCAGAAGGCACCCAGATCGATCATCTGGCGGGCCTGCAGCGGAGTGCGGATCCGGCCCTCAGCGATGACTGGCACGGCAGTCCTGGCCACCAACTGTTCGACCAGCGAAAAGTTCGGACCGGGGGCCCCTCGGGATTGGGGCGTATACCCGCTTAGCGTGGTCCCCACGAAATCGACACCAGACTCGGCCGCGGCCAAGCCTTCCTTGAGGGTGGCGACATCTGCCATAAGGACAAGATTCGGGAATGCGGCCCGGATCTGAGCAATGAAGCCAGCCGGGCTGAGTTTGTCCACACGCTCACGGAGAGTGCAATCCACTGCCACGATATCTGCGCCCACGGCCACAAGAGCTTGCACCTGAGTCATCGTGGCGGTGATATATGGCTCGTACGGCAGGTACTGGTGCTTTATGAGACCGATCACAGGAAGCCCAACAGCCGCCTTGATTTCGAGGACGTCACGCGCGGAGTTGCACCGGATCCCGACTGCCCCTCCCTGCTCAGCGGCCATCGCGAAGAGCGGCATCACGCCGCCTCCGGCAGCGAACAGGGGTTCGCCTGGAAGCGCTTGGCAGGACACAATGAGACCGCCACGGAGGCGGTCTATAAGACGGGGATTAGTCATGGATATTCCTCGGACCCTAGAAGACGTATTTGCCCATGCGCATAACCGCACATGAAGTTACGTCTCAGGTTTTGCCGAAAGTAACAATCCCGATGACATACGCGAAAATTCGCGTTGATCTAAGGATACATCTGCCACGCCGATTTCGGTTGGACAGTATCTAAAGACCCGAGCGAATTGTGACAAAAGGTCGATGCTATCGGGTCACCTTAAGCGCAGGTCTATGCCGGGGCTTGACCGAGGCGCCGATCGCACGTCTCGTCACGCTGTGGCAAGTTCTTACCCCGCCCGAGTGCGATCCGCGAAGTTGCCTTGTAACCCTAGGGATACGAGAAGTCTCACGCCCATGTCTTGGATCCCTCCGCGTTCGCCGGAATTTAGCGGCGCGCCGATTCTCATAACTACGTCCCGGACAACTTGGCGGCCGGGCCAGCGTCGCCTTTGGTGCGGTATCGGTGTAATCCACCGGTGGGAGTACTGCCGCGAGATGCCGAGTTCCTTCGCAACATGAGTCACTGGCTGGCCTTTACCGATGACGCGCTGAACGAGCACAGCCCTTCCGTGATGGTTCAATCGGTCATTAGCGTGGGACGAGAGCACTTCCTTGTTCGTGGCGACTTTGACATCTTCGTCAGAACCAGGGGTTCTTCCTATTTCAGCGGTCGGCTGTCACCAACCTGGCGGCTCAATTCACCGAGCGCGCCGCCAGTGCCTTGGTGAGGGAGCTTGTGGAGGTTGTGGAGCTGTTGATGCGCCAGTCGGTCTCCTTGAGGAAGTGGAACCAGACGAAACCGGTGACGTCGGGTTGCTTCGCCAGGTAGGCCACCAAGGCGGTGTTCCACTTCGACTTCGACCCGCCGGCCTCGGCGGACGAGGTTTCGGCGATAATGATCTGCTTCCCGGGCGCCAGTGCGCGCAGTTGGCCGAGCCCGGTGTCGAAGAGGGCCGCTGGTGCCTGCCAGGTGCTCCAGGCCGCCGACGTACCCCAGTTGTACCCGTCCAGCGCAACGACGTCGACGTACGCGGCGCCGGGGTAAAGGCCGGCCAGCGGGGTCGAACCGGTGAACGGGATGTTCGGGCTCCAGACCCAGGACACGTTGGTGGCTCCGGCTGCGGCGACGACGTCGTGCACGTGGCGCCAGGCCGCGGCGTAGTCGCCCGGGGCGTTGCCGTTAACGCTATCCGCCCAGGGATACCAGTTGCCGTTCATCTCATGGCCGTAGCGAAGCATCACCGGCTGCCCCCAGGCGGCCAGGGCCTGGCCCCACTGGGTGAGGTAGGTGTCGTAGGTGCCGTCAGTGACGCGAGTAGAAGAGTAGGCCGGCTGGCTTAGCCCGCCGCCCCAAACCCAGGGTTCCCAGGTGATTAGGCTCGTGGCTCCGCGCGCCCGCACGGAGTCGAGTTCGGCGATCGACAAGGCCTGGTTGAAGTCTTTGTACGACATCACGATCGAGGGGCTCTCGTTTACGAGAGTGGCGACCGCGTCCAGTTCGGAATTCGCCAGGGCGCCGCCCGGGGTGGCCACCCCGAAACGTAGACGGGACGCGCTGATCGGGGCGCTCGTTTTAATGGCCTGCTGGGTGAGGGTGGTGGCGGCTGCCGGGTCCACCGCGGTGGAGACGGGGGCGAAGCTGACGATGAAGGACGCGCTGGCCGTCACGGTGCCTACTGTTGCCGTCACCGGCAGGATGCTGGTTGTGGTGTTGGGAACCGTCAGATCGGCGCTGAAGGTTCCGTTCGCCCAGGTTTGAACCGCAAGACGGGTAGTTCCCATGGTCACCGTGCCCGCGGTGTTTCGCGGAAATCCGCGTCCGCTGGCGGTGAGTGTGGAGCCGGCCGGGCCGGTATTCGGGCTCAATGAGAGAGTGGTGGCACTCGACGCGGCTGACGCGCTGGGGGCGGCAGCCATGCCGGTGGATCCGGCCAGGATGGTAAGTAACACGACCGAAACCGCGACCGCGGATCGGATGTGACGGTGTGCGCGCATGGAAGCTCCCGGGTGGGGAGATTCACTCGGATACCACGGCACAATGCCGCAGTGAAAATCTCTTGTGTCGTCAGAGTAGGGCATCAAGGGGGCCCGCGGAATCCGCGGGGTCTGCTGGCCGCAAATAAAAATAACGTCGGTCCGCATGTACTTCAGGCCAGCACGTTGGGGTACCCAGGAGGTGGTGGCGTGCGAGGAGAGTCGCGCCGTGCCTGCTGGCGGATCCGGCTCGCCCGGGAACACCTCACTCCTGCGAGACACCGAGGAGCAGAGCTCGGTCACCTGCAACAAATCGCCCCTTTCACCCGAGTGCACCTCCACGCGGGCGAGAGCGAGGCCGTTCAACTCGCCCTCGAACCGCGGAGCTGTACCCACTGGGATGAGAACGCCGCGGCGTTGCGCATTGTCGGCGGTACTTACACCGTCACAGTCGGCATCATCGGGGCCGGCGGCTGGACCAAGGAGGCCACATTCCCGCTGAGAAGACTGAATCAGCTCGACTTGTCCCCGTCTTGAGCCGGAGCCAGGAAAGCGCCGACCAGCTCGCTGAAGAATTAAAAGTTTCGAATGCTTTCGGCGGCTACAACGACCTCATTGCTCACCCGAATATCGACTCGTCGTCGTCCCCACTCCGGGTCCGCAACGCAGAGTGCTAAATTACTTAGTAGGTCATCGCTAGTTCGGATGCGTTCAACGACGTCTAGCGTCGCGATTGAGCGGCCGCGGAGATTTCGGATTGACGTTGTCCACCTCCCCCTTGATGGGGGCGGTATCGACACCCCTACCGAATCACAGATCGGACCCGCATGTTCAGCAACCTAACCGGATGGCATTCCCTGATCATCCTTGCAATCGTCGTGCTTCTCTTCGGCTCGTCCAAACTTCCCGCCCTTGCTCGCAGCCTTGGGCAGTCGACAAAGATTTTGAAGAGCGAAATGCAGAGTACGACCCCCGCCGAATCAGGCCTCGATGCCCCGGTGGCCGCTACACCCGAGTCACCGGAGCCTGCCCCCCGTCTCTGAGACGGTGCCAAAGGGCAGACAAGGAACGCCCGCGATATTGTCGCGGACGTTCCTTTTTTCGTAGCTGGTCCGGGGTCAGCCGGAGATGACCTTCCCGCCCTCGCTGCCCTGCGTGTCCTGGTTGAGCTGGGCGTCGGTACAGACCCGTCGGACCTTTACAACCTGCACGGTCAACGTCAACCAGATGGCGGCGACGATGGTGAAGATCGCTATGACCGTGACCTTTCCCGTCGTGACAAAGGGTTTGGGTTCGGCCGGATGGTATGCCGACTGGCCCACCGTGACATTCACGGTTACCGAGTCTGTGATCGGTTGCTCGCCCATAGACGGTGTGTAGTGGGCGAAGAATTCCTGCGGCCCGGCCTCTGACGGCCGGTAGAGGTGGTCAGAGTCTCCGCCCAGGGTCAGGACGGCGACGCCCGTGGTATCGGTGGCGATTGTGCCCAGGGGAAGGAGCCGTTCCCCCAGTGCGCTCGTCGTCGTGAGGAATTCGACATCCCCCTGGGACATGGGTCGACCGTCCGGATCGGTGAGGGTCGCGGTGAGCCGCACTAGGCCGGTCGCTTCCACCCCGGTCAGGGCGATGGATGCCGTGTCTGACGTCGTGTCCGCCTGAGCGGGAGCCGCAGCCCCGACTGCCGCCCCACCCATTAGCCCCACGAGCAGGACGACGATACCCACGGATCGGGCCATCCGCCCGTTACCATCGACCTTTTGCCCGGATTCTGCTTTCCGGACAGTCCCATTTGCGGCGTCGATCTCCTCGATCTCGTCGATGGACAACAGGGGCACCACCCGGAAGAGCAGCATGAGCAGCAGCGGAACGGCGGCCGCTGCGGCGAGGGTCATGGCCACTCCGACCCATGTGATTCGAAAGTCGCCGAAGGTTCCGGTCATGTTGTCGAATGTGGCCGGAGCAACGACCATGAGCATCCGTTTCAGCCACATTGCCGGAACGACGAGGGCCGCCGCTGTGACGATGCCCCACACATTCCTGGTCCAGGGCAACGCCATGATCACGATCGGCAGTACGCCCCCGACGATAACGAATAGCCAAAACCAGACGGCCAGGCGGCCGAGCAGGAGCTCGTGAAACACTGCGAGGGTGTCTGGTTCACCGATGTACGCGCCAGGCAGGAGATCCGCAAAGGTCATATAGAGGTAGGTCGCGGAGAAAGTGACCAGCAGCATCCCGAGACGGACGAAGTGTCTTGGGGTGATAAACGCCTCCAGGTGGTAGCCACGACGGAATGACGCGACGACAAGAATGACCAGCGCTACGCCCGAGTAGAGTGCTGCGACGACGAAGTACGGCGCCCAGATGCTTTCATTCCACCAGGGGCGGTTGGTTAGTGTGAAGGCCCATGACAGCACGGAATGCACCGACACCGCCAAGGGAATGATCATGATCGACACCAGTCCAAGTGACCGGTTCAGCACCCTCCGTTGTACAGGGTTACCCACCCAGCCGCGAGATAGGACTCTGTACAAGCCGGCTCTGAACCGGCCGAGCCGGTGCGGGCCCTCACCATGCAGGATGGCCATGTCCGGCACGAGTGGCAACAGGAAGAACACCAGGGATGCGGCGGTATAGGTCATCACGGCGATAAAGTCCCAGAACACTGGGGCCGCGAAGTTTGGTTGGGTCAACAGCTCCCAGACGCGCTCCGGGCGTCCCAGGTGCGGGATGATGAGTGCCGTGCCCACAAGCACAGTTACTACTGCGGTGCCCTCGGCAAGCCGGGTTAGCGGTGCACGCCAGTCGGCGCCGGTGAGGCGCAGGATCGCGGAAACTACCGCTCCGCCGTAACTGACCCCAATGAATGTGATCACGTCGGCGATGTAGATGCCCCAGAACGCCTGATCGTTGTAGCCGGCGACGCCCATCCCAAACACAAGCTGTACGATCCAGGCGACGACACCGGCCAGGACCACAATGCCGAGGGCGGTGATCGCGTACCAGTAGCGGCGGCTGGGGGTCCCGAATGGGCGAAGCGCTGCGGCCCGGACCGGGTTGCTCACGAGAGGTCCTGTCCGTGGCCGCGAATGTAGTAAACCCGCGGGTTGGTCCCGAGTTCCTCCTTGAATCGCACGGCGTCGTTCTCTTTGAGAAATTCGGAGAGTACCTTGACGTCACCGAGGCCATTCACGGCGACGTCGGTGATCAGGTCGCCGACATACATGACACCCATTGGGCAGCCGGTCACGCACGCGGGTAGTTCACCGTACGGCAGTCGGTCTGCGCATAGAACGCACTTGCCGACTGTTCCCTTCTGTTGGGGCACCGGCATTTGCGGCGTCGGAGGGAATGGCATCATGGTGACTGGTTTTGGTTCGTTCCAGTTGAAGTAGCGCGCCTCGTAGGGGCAGGCCGCCATGCAGGCCCGGGAGCCGACGCAGGTGTTCGGGTCGACGAGGACGAGCCCTTCGTCAGTGCGGAAGGTGGCGCTCACCGGGCAGACCGACAGGCACGGCGGGTTCTCACACATCATGCACGGCCGTGGCATCGGATAGGTGCCCCCTGTGCTGTCCTCCATCGAATACACCTTTATCCAGGTCTGCTCCTCCGGTAGCTTGTGCCGCTGTTGACAGGCGATTGTGCACGCTTTGCAGCCGTCGCAGCTTCGGAGGTCGATGACCATGCACCACGCGTGCTCCGGTCCTTTCCCCTTCTTTCCATTCGTTCCTCCCTGCCCGGTTGTCGCCTCCGCGTCGTCGTTGAGGAACCCGAGGGCTATGGCACTTCCGCCGGCTGCCGCGATCCCGAGGGTGGCGAGGAGGTTGCGACGGCTGAGAGTGTGCGACTTGCCTTCCGTGCCGACGCCGGTTTTTCTCACCCGGTTGTCGCCTGCCTCGACTGGCTCGTCTGCTTTATTAGACATTCGAATGTCCTGCCAAACTGCTTGGTGTTCGTGAGTGGAACGGGTGAGCGCTGCGTTCAGCGCTCGGAGACACGCCGTGGGATGCGTCGTGGGATAGTCGGGGCGAACGTCACCAGTGCGGCGGCGGCCGCGATCAGCGCGAGAGCCGATCCGGGAATGCCCCACATTGTGAAGTTCATAACCACGGTCGGGCCCACGACCAGTGGGGTGAAAGAGTCGATGGTCATCGGTGCGGAACCATCCAGGTTGTGTCCCATCTGCCAGAGGCGGAACTGCACATCGGCCAGCGCCCCGACAGGTATAAGCCACAATCCGGTGCAGGCGAGACGTCGCCACCAGGCTCTGTCCGCCGCTGTCGCAATGATTACTCCCAGCACAGCGAGCAGGATCACAAACGGCCACAGCGTCATCTCGGGCATCCCCGTAGCGTCGAAGCGCGGCATCCCGATGTAATGCGAGAGCACCGTGATCTCACTCAGGTCGCCACTGACGCTGTTGCCGTACGCTTTGATGTCGAGGCCGGCTGGGTATTGGGGGGCGAGGAACCTCATTTGCCAGATCGGCAATGTGGCAGCGACGAGTACCAAAGCGATCCCGGCGACACCGGCAACGATCCGCGCGATTCCGATTCGCGTCACCGAACCTTGCCGGAAAAAGCGGGCGAAACCTTCGGTTCCTGCCGTCATGAGACCGTCAGCGTTCCTTCCATTCCGCCTGACCGATGCCCGGGTATCGAGCAGTACACCGCGTATGTGCCCGGTGCTAGGGTGACGTCTGCCTCGACGGTTTCACCGGCATCAGCCATGAGATGCACATGCAACTCATCGATCAAGAGGTCATGCCCTGTCGTTCCCTTGTTCGTGAAGCGGATCGTCGTTTCGCCCGCGACCGCAGTGAGGGCGGCCGGCGTAAAGGAGAACTCCTTGCCGACCACGGCAAGCACCGCGGTGGACGAGCTGGACGAGGACGTCGCCGACCGGTCAGGCTGAGCCCCGCCGGTGCTGCATGCCGTCGCCAGCAGGACCACGGTCAAGAACAACGATGCAAGGCCCGCGCGTCGCGAGGATGCCGGCCTCATCAGGCACCCGCCGGTGCTACAAGCAGCCACCCGTACATTTCCATGTGCATGGCAGAGCAGAACTGAGCGCAGTAGAAGGCGAACGATCCCACCCGGTCGGCGGTGAACTCCACGCTCACGGTCTCCCCCGGGTCGAGCGTGGCCTGAAGGTTGTGATTGGGCACTGCGAATGTGTGTGTGGCGTTTTCCGCTGTCTCGATGTTGGTCAGGTGGATGCGCAGCTTCTCACCGACAGTGACCGGGATCTGCTCAGGAGTGAAGTGGCTGCGCATGACAGTCGCGTAGACATCGACGAAGCCGTCCGCGCGCACGATTCGTTCCTGCCCGGAGGCGGTCGCGAACTCCGATTTAGCCATGGTCTCCGGGTTGGTACCCGGAGGGTAGACCGTGAGCGGGCTGAGCCGGTCGACGCTGATAATCTGCGCATAGTGCGGCTCGGATCCGCCGAGGGGCAAACTGCTCAGCACGCGTGGCGGCGTGTGATCAATGTCGAAAAGCTCCAAGTTCACCGGATGCTGCGGACCAAGTTTCTGCACCTGATCGAGCGACCACTTGTTGAGGGCGACCATGTACGTCCCGACCGGCGCTACAGTGTCTCCGCCGGGGATCGCGAGGTGGCCAATGTTGTAGTGCACGGGGATCTTCTCAAGAACGGTAAACGGTTTTTCAGTCACACCGGCATCGGGACCCAGGGTCCACTTGATGATCGCACTGTCGATGAAGAGGCTCGTGTACGCGTTGCCTTTGCCGTCGTACTGCGTATGGAGCGGCCCGGCACCGAGTTCGACATGCGCCGCAGTAACGGCCGTGATTGGGATGATCGGAACGCCGTAACGGTCCGTGCCCTCGAAGTTCTTGTCCTCGATGGCCTTCTTGATCATCGTGATCGAGTACACCGTCACAGCCGGGTCGAGCTTGCCCGCGATCACGATGTAGTTTCCGTCGGGAGAGACCTCAACTCCATGCGGATTCTTCGGCTCAGGAATGAAGTGCAGGATACCCTCGCTGATGGCGACCTCCAGCGGGATCACGCGGATGCCGTTCCGCATAATGACCTTGCCTGCAGCGACGACCTTTTCGGCTTTCTTCCAGTCAATGACGTGGAGGTAGTCGTATTTGTTCTTGGCCGCCCCGATTTCAATCGGCGGGTTCTTGTGAGACATGCCGACCGAGAGCTCGGCGTTGAACGAATTCAGGAACCCGTAGCCCGCGCTGGCCAGCTTGCCCATGTCCGCGAGATCCTGATTATAGGGTGGGAGCTCGATCTGAAAGCTTTTTTCGGGCACCAGGTGGCCCGTCGTCTGGTCGATCGCACACCAGCTCGAGAAGCCTCGATAAAGGTCCGCGTAGCTTTCGAGCGGCGCATATCCGTTATCGGTAATCGGCCGGGGAGTGATGGACGACACATGGGCGTACTCGGAATCGGGCGTGACGAACACTCCGCCGTGAGCGCTGCCGATGTTGGGGATGTCGTAGATCTGCTTCGTCTTGTAGTCGGCGAGGTCAACCATACCGATCCGCCCGTTGGCACGGTCGTTGACGTACAGCCAGCGGCCGTCATACCGGCCTTCGGTTTCCGAGAGGGCGGGATGGTGGGTGTCGCCCCAGCTCAGCAGATTGCTCTTGGTCGGATCGGACCCCCGCGGGATGACGCCGTCAACGTCCGTACCAAAGCCATATCCAGAGAATGAATCGCGAGAGAACACGGGAATGATCTTTAGCAGCCGCATCGAAGGGATGCCGATGATCGAAATCTGACCGGAGTGCCCGCCGGACGCGAACATGAAGAACGGATCATACTTGCCGGGTGGCACCACCGACGTCAGAGCCGCACGGGCCTCGGCACCGGTCAGTCCCCGGCTTGAGGCCACAGCCGCGAGTTCCCCACCGGCTCCTAGATTGTTGCCAACGTTCGTGCCGGTGATGCCAACGGCCGCGCCAGCGACCACACCACCGCCAACCTTGAGAAAATCTCTTCGTTTCATGGCGGGGATCTTCATGGCATGTTCCTCCTACTTGTCGCAGGTTCACACGGCTTTTCGGCGCGCAAAACAGGCACTAATGGCAGGTCATGCTCGCCCAGCTGAGGATCCCGAACAGGAGGCGGGCCACTACGGGCAGTGGGTCGCGTCAAAATACGCTTGACGCACGTCGTCACGTTTGCCGCGGCGGCTCCCACGATGCGACCGGCGAGACTTGGCCGGGGGCATGGGGTGGACGCACTCCACTTGGAATGCGTTTTAGCCTACCAATTGGATGATGCTCATCGAAGCATACCGGGTCTCGCCCCCGGTTCCGGAACAAGGGCGGTAGTTCTCATACTGTCGCCGTCGGCACAACTGTGGATTTCATGGGTGAACGGATCGACACCAGTCGGAGCCAGAGCGCCGACGCTTCTCAGCCTTTGTGAATCAGGTCTACGATTCTTTGGGCGTTGTCGTCTGGAGCGATGCTGATCTGCACATGATCATCCTCCAAAGCTTCCATCACCACGGCGGCAGCCTGTATCTCGCCGCCGATCTTGATAATCAGGCGCGCCGAATCTCCGGCTTGGACAGCCTTCACCGTGAGGGCGTTAAAGACGATCGCCCCGTCTTCGGTGAACGTCACGTCAACCGCGTTCTGCCCCTCACCTTCGGCGATGGTGGCATCCTTCACTCCAGCTCGCTCAAGTGCGGATGGGAAAACAACATTCTCGCCATTGACCTGAACGCATTGCGGGTCCGCCCCATCAGCGCACGTCTCCGATACTGCCAACTCGATCGCTCCCCCTGTAGCCGACGCTGTATCGCTGGCGCCAACACCAGCCGAACACCCACTTAGGGCCAACACGATAAGTACGACCAGAGAGAGCCTGGGGGTTCGAGAAGCCATGAATATTCTTCCTTAGACGCGGGAGATGAGTGCTGGTACAGCTGCCGCGTCCAACCATTGTTGCCCGCCGCGGATTGGCGATCTACAAATTGGTCATTTGCACCAGCAGCGTCTCGGCGGCACTGGAGATGCTGCCAATTGAGGAGAGAGTGACGATGCCAGCAACGCCCCAGAACCAGTGGACGCGCTTTCCATCTCGGGGCACAGGTTACCAGGCATGGACTGGCGAGCGTTCGGGGCGTTCACTTCGCGGGCATCACGGCCGGGCGCCGCTCCATGTGCCGCCAAGCTCCTCCGGTCAGTGGACTCAGCGTGACGAGCGTGTAGACGACCGCGACGATTCCGAAGGCGAGCGACAGTCCGATCGTGTCGGCGGCGATGCCGCCGAGCAGGGCGCCGAACGGCACCCCCGCCCACGCACCGGCGTTGATCAAGCCGAACACCCGGCCGCGCATGTGTTCAGGAACGCGTTCAAGCTCCACCGCGCCGAGAATCGGATTAATCGCCCCAGCCGCCAGGCCCGAGAGCACGGTCATCGCGACGAGCACGGGCAGCGGCGCACCGATAGCGAAGGCAGCGCTGGACGGGCCGCCAGCCACGGCGAAGCAAACCGCCAAGGTCACACGGCGGGGCACCCGGTGAGCGACGAATCCGAAGGCCACGTTGCCCACCAGAGCGCAACCGCCCATGACCGCCACTAGCAGACCCAGAGCGGCCACGCCTCCCAGACGATCGTTCGCGTAGAGGGGCATCAGGGTCGAGCCGCGGGCGGCGTCGAGCAGGTTCGTGACCAGCACGAGGCCGACGACCAAACGCATCAGCGGGTCGTGGATGACGAAGCGGAAGCCTTCAGCCAGGTCGGCCCAATACGAGGTATGGGGAGTGTCAACGCTGTCGCCGCTCAGCCTGACGGTGGCAGGGACGGCTGCCACGAACGCCCAGGTCAGCAGTGCTGAGACCGCGAACGTTGCCGCGTTGACGAAGAGGGCTGCGATCGGCCCCAGGAGCGCGACGAGCAGGCCGGCGATCGAGGCGCCGATCAGCTTGGCGAAGCGCTCAGAGCCGTCGAGAAGCCCGACACTCTGCTCGATCCGCACGCCGGCCCATACCGTCAGCCCGGGCAGCATGACGCGGCGGGCGGTCTGTCCCGGGGTGTCGAGTAGTCCGCCCGCGAATACCAGGATGAGAAGGGCCCAGAATGGCAGCCCGACGGTCAGCGCCAGTACCGGCATGGCCAGCACGGTGGCACCGCTCACGAGGTCCGCAACGATCGCCGCTCGGCGGTGACCCACCCGGTCCACGACAACCCCGCCAAGCGCCCCGCCGACCACAACCGGGGCGGTAGCGAAGAATGCCGCGATTCCCACCTCGACGCCCGAGCCGCCGAGGCCGAGGACGTAGAAGGGGATGGCGAAGGCTGTGATCACGTTGCCCGTTTGCGAGATCGCGTGGGCAGTCAGCAGGGCCGAGAGGGCGCCGGTTGCGCGGCGGTCGCGAGGCAGCGCCTCCTTCATGTTCTTGCTCATCGGCGGTCTGACTCAGGGACGGCGATAGGCCTGGTAGACGAGCACCACAGGCTCGGCGCCATCGGCCGTCGCCGGGTCGTGAGCAGCGCTCGCGTCGACCCACCGGGTGACCAGGACTTCGAGCTCGGCACGCATGGTGCCCAGCTCCTCGACCGTTAGACGCAGGCTGCGATCCCCGCTCGCGCCTGCCGCGACCCACTCACGAGGCAGGGCAGGTGTCGCGTCGATGTAGTCGGTGAACCGGGCGGCGTAGGCCTGAGCAATCGACTTCTGCAGAACAGAAGACGCCGCGAGCTTATCGGGGTCGTCGAGCAGATCGGCGGGCTCCCAACTGGTCAGTAGGGTCGTGGCCTTCCACCAACGTTCGCGGTGGTCGGTGCTCTGAGCCTCGGCGGGCTCGATCAGGGCGATGGAGGCAAGCTTGCCGAGATGGTAGCTGATGGTACCGGGAGCCTCATCGACGACGTCGCCGAGCTGGGCTGCGGTCAACGGGCCGCGTTCGCGAAGCAGGCCGAGCAGACGCAACCGGGTCGGATGCGCGAGGACCCGCATGGATGCAGCCGAGCTGAGCGTGGTGCGTGAAGCGTCGCGGGGGGACATACCGCTGACCCTATAAGAACAACAGTTATTGCGCAATGATTGTTGCGCGATAACTGGTACTCGAGCGCCCTCTCGCTCCTAAGCTGAGCCCATGGTCAACGAGGCGAAACATGAGGGCCGGGCTCTTCGGATCGAAGGTTTGGTGAACGCACGCGATCTCGGTAGCCTCCCACGACAACTCACGGCACGACAATAGAGGGCGCATTTCGCTCCGCACTTCTCGGCCTCGACCTGGTCACACTCCTCGAATCCCCGGGACTCAACGACGCCAACCGGGCCGCGGTCACGAACTGGCGAGGCTCCGTCTGACCCGGGTGCACGACATTTCGCCCTGAGGTTCCGCTTGCAGCCTTTAGGTTGGTGGGATGGATGAAGAGGTTCTGGCCGGGGGAAACTCGAGCATTGTCGTGCGGGTGGGCGATACCGTTCACCGCCCCGCCGGTCCTTGGACTCCTGCGGTACATCAACTTCTGAGCACACTCCGTGCGGCGGGCGTGATGGAAGTACCTGAGCCCCTGGGTCTGGACGAGCAGGGCCGCGAAGTGCTCTCCTACCTTCCGGGGATCGTCGGCAACTACCCGTTGCCCAGCTGGATCTGGTCGTCGACGATCCTGCACGAGGCTGGGTCCTTGCTCCGACGGGTGCATGACGCGAGCGCACCCCTCGCGCACTCGGCAGCCACATGGCAGTTGCCTGCACACGAGCCAATCGAGGTGGTGTGCCTGAACGACGTCGCACCGTACAACATGGTTTTCCAAGACGGGCACATCACCGGTCTCATCGACGTTGACATGGCCTCCCCCGGGCCTCGGATTTTGGATCTGGCTTACCTCGCATATCGACTCGTCCCGCTCGGCGAGTACTCAGACCCTGACGCGCCCGGACGAGATGCTCGCCCGGGCCGGCTCGATGCGCTCATCCGTTCCTACGGCTATGAGTTTGACCAGGCTGCCGTTCTTCGGGCGGCAGCGGACCGTATGGAGGATCTGGCCGTGTTCACGGATCAACGTGCCGCCGACACGGGCCGCAATGATTTCCTGGAGCATGCCGCACTGTACCGCCGCGACCGCGACCGACTTCTCGACATGATCGCAAGCCTGAAGGCCCCGTGAACGCGGATATCCAGATAGTCCAAGTCAACGATCCACGCTTGAAGCGTCTAACCGAGGCGGGGTACTTCGTTGTCGGCGAATCGTGGGGTGCCCGCCTGCGCCTGAGCGATCCACCCAACCTGACGGTTCTGCACGCCGCCGTCGTGGCGGCAACAGGCCAAGGATTCCGGATCGAGGAACTCGATGCCAGCTGGGCGCCTCAGGTCACAGCACTCGAAGCCATGAACCACGCCGACTACCCGTACACGCCAGCGACATCCGTGCCCCACCGCGACGAGTCCGACGTGCTCGACCTGTGGACATTCGGCTGCCGTCTCTTTGGCGCCATCCATGACGGACAACTCGTGGCCGTCAGCGTAATGAGCCTGACTGCCGCGCGCGCGGAAACCGAATTCACTTCCGTCCACCGCACTTACCGCCGACGAGGGCTCGCCGTTGCCGTCAAGGCCGCATCGATCACGGCGTTGGCCCACGACGGCGTCAGGATCTTCGGCACGGGTGGTGCTCAAGTCAACGCCGGCAGCATCCGTATGAACGAACACCTCGGCTACGCCATCGAAGAACGCTGGCTCAGCCTCACCGTGCCGCATTAGAACAAGAACACACGCGCTCGGAGGAGGTTTCTACACGGCCACTATCCCCTGGGCGGCGGTTCATGCCCTGAAGCGGCGTTCAGGCCCAAGGCGGCGGGACCGAGGCGCCGCCACGCAGTGCCACCTGGAGGTTCAAATCGTCACCGGCCTGGAGCTGGCGGCTAGTGAGTGGGTTGAGGAAGCCGAGATCGTCGACCGTGATGCCGAAGCGGTCGGCGATGTCGTTGAGCGTGTCGCCAGCGACCGCCCGGTAGGAGATGGGGGCACCATCGGTTGTGGCGGTGGCGCCGCCGGCGCCGAACCGGGAACCGGTGTCAACGGCGAGCAGCCCGGGCCGGGTGTCCGGCACGTCCCAGGTGATCGTGCCGACCGCCCGGGGAGTGAGCACGCAGCCGTCAGGATCGGTCGTGCTCGGGTCGGTCTCCGTGATGACGGCAGTCAGGAAGTAGCTGGGGTTGCCCCGGGAGTAGTCTCTGTCTCCCAAACTCAGCCCGGGCTGATCGGCTTCCGTGGATAGGTTGCCGAAGGAGAAGTTGTACATGTCGGCCAGGCAAGTCGTGGTCTCCGACCAGGGACTGAAGAACAGTTGCAAGCCTCCGGGAACGTCCGAGTGGAAGTCTTTCAGTGCGACGTCGAACCCGCCGCCTGCGGCCGTGACGACGACGGTTCCGGAGACGGTGTCGTCCCCCGAGGCCGACGTGAGCTCGGCCGTGCCGATGACACCGTCGGGGATGACGACGTCGACCGCGCCGTCGGGCGGGGCCGACGCATCAGTGTGAACGGCCGTGTCGAGCGGTGGAGTCTGGGTTGTCGGGGGCGAGCAGGCCACCAGTCCGAGCACCAGAGCGATGCTCCCCAGAACGGATGTCGTCAGTCGTGGCATCAGGTCCCCTCCCCGCCGGGCCCAGTATGGCAGTCGGCCGCGTCGCCGGTCCAGCCGCGGGCCCGAGAAACGAGATGGCTCGACCGACGTCGCCACCGGACGCACTGGTCGCTATGAACCCTCCCGTTGGCGGTTGGGCTTGCGGGCGAAGCAGGGGGACTTTTCAGTCGCCTGAATTGCCCGGATGCCGCGGTTCAGACGTGCTCGTGGGCTACCTGCCGGGGCTGGCAATGAGGCGCGTCGCGGACCTGCACGCGGGCGAAGCCAAGACCGACGCCCGCGATGCCGCGATCATCGCCCAAGCCGCGAGGAGCCTCCCGCACGCTTTGCGGTCGCTGCAGCTGGCCGATGAGCAGGTCGCTGAGCTCTCGATGCTTTGCGGTTTCGACGACGATGTCGTCGGCCAGATCACGGCCACGAGCAACCGTATCCGGGGCCTGCTCGCCCAGATCCACCCTGCGTTGGAGCGGGTCCTGGGCCCGCACCTGGACCATCCGGCGGTGCTGGATCTGCTGCAGCGCTACCCAACGCCAGCGGCGATGAAGGCCGCTGGCCCAACTCGACTTGGCAACCAGCTGCTGAAGTTGGCACCGCGAATGGGCCGGCGCCTCGCGGACGAGATCACCCGGGCGCTGGGCGAGCAGACCGTCGTGGTGACGGGCACGAACGCGACCAACGTCGTGCTCCCCAAGCGTGCCGAACAGCTCGCCGCGCTCCGCCGGCACTCGCAGACGCGAACCGACTTCCGACCGCCGCTCTAGCTCGAAGCCTGAGTGGGTCCCTGGCCACTCCGATGACAGCTACAAAGCGATGGCACTAGTGAGGTTGACGAGCACATGGTGAGGGGCAACGGCCAGCACCACGTTTGCATATTGGCTGAGTATGGTTACTCGCAATGGTCGATTGGTTCCTTGGGCTGCTGACGCCCGCTCAGTGGGATGCGTGGCGCACCTGGCTCGCGACCGATGGGGGGGCTCACCGCGCTGCTCATCGAAGCCCTCCGGTCCAACGGCTAAATGAGGTCGGGTCCATCCGCTTCCGAGATCAGACGCTTATCGCGACCTTTCCACGGGCGTGCTCGTCGACGAAGTACCGCATGGCAGCGGGCACCCCGGCAAGCCCATAGATGCGATCGATTACGGGGGTCACCCGCCCGGCCTCAATCAGGTCGCGTCGCTCGTTCAGCGTTTTCGTGCTGCCATTCTGGGTGAATGGTTTGAGTTTTTGGCCAATGAATGGCGATATGGCAACGGCTTTGAGGATGCGCCCCGTAGGCCCGACCACGCGTCCGCCTGTGCCACTGGAGAGCACGAGGACTCCCTTGGAAATGAGTGCGCTGCGCAATTCGGTCAGCGTGTGGTTCCCGATCAGATCGAAGATGACGTTGTGCCGAGCGGTTCCACGGGTGAAGTCGTCGCGGCCGTAATCGACGACGTGGTCGGCACCGAGTGATTGCACGAGCGCAGCGTTGGCGGCGCTGCTCACGGCGGTGACCTCGGCGCCGAGCGCCTTCGCGATCTGCACAGCGAAAGTCCCCACTCCCCCGGATGCCCCATTGACCAGCACCCGCTGACCGGGCGTCACCGAACCGGCATCGCGCAAGCCGACCAAAGCTGTCATCCCGGACAGAGGCACCGCGGCGGCTTGCTCGAAGGTCAAATTGACCGGCTTTCGCGCCAGAAGGGAGGCGGGTGCGGCGACGTACTCCGCAAAGGTTCCTGAACTGAGCTCTCCGTAGACCTCGTCGCCCTGGCGGAAGGCCGTGACGTTGGTGCCGACCGACTCGACGACGCCCGCGACATCCTTGCCCCGCGTCATCGCTTTCGGTCTTCGAGTGCCGAAGGCCAATCGCGCGACAAGCGGTGTGCCCGACATGTGAATCCAGTCGGCATGGTTGAGGCTCGCGGCTACCAAGCGGACGAGAACGTCGTTTTGACCAACGACCGGATGGTCGATGTCTTCCACTTTGAGCACTTCTACATCGCCGTAGTCCCGCTGAACTATTGCCTTCAAGATGTGCCTCCTAGTTCGGCTGCAGGGTACCGCTTACCGGTAACGTCTTTCGGCGCTGCGCACAGCCGGGCGGCGGTGACGCGACCGGTGGCCGGGCCGGAGCGGTGCCCAATCACGGCTGGCCTTTTGTGGGACAGGGGACGGTCATGCCCGAGCCGTTACGGCTGCGGTCGTGCCAAAGCCCCGCACAATGAGCCAAATGGCGAAGAACAGCTCGAACAGGCCACCCGGAACGGTGGAAACGAGGCTGGCACCCACTACGCCGGCGAGTTCGAGAAAGCACCCGCCCGCGAATAACGCGTAGCCAATAAATCCCCACACGGCCAGGAACCGTGGCACGAGGCGTGAGCGGTAGAGCGCAATGCAGAACAGCAGGCTACCGACGCCAAGGCCCGCCATCGCAATGTTGTATGCAAGGAAGTTGGTGCCGCCCATGCCTGCGAGTAGCGCGACCGCGCCGACCGCCAAAAACCCACCCTCGAAGATCCGGGTGGCGAGGTAGCTGGCCGCGATTCCTGGAGCGTGTGGCCAAAGGACAGGAAGCATGACAGCTCCGATCGCGATCACGGCCACCGAGTTCAACACCATGAGCACCACTCCTGCGGTGAGGAGGCCGCCGGGGGAAGCGGTCGTCGCGATAGAGCTTCCAGTGCCGTAAAGGAAAAAGGCGGCAAGCATCAGCGCGCCGACTGTGCGGGCAATTGTGCGTGTATTACTCATACGTTTCTCATCTCCAGTCGTCGCACCTTACGGTGTATGGTGGACAGTGCGAAAGTACCATACGGCGTATGGTGATGTCTATGGCGAAGCTTGAAGATAGAACACCGGTCACCCGTGAGCGAGCGATCAGGGTCGCCATGGCGCTGGCCGATGCCGACGGGATCGAGTTGCTCAGCATGCGCAAGCTGGCCGCCGCACTCGACATAACGGCCATGTCGCTCTACTACCATTTGAAGGACAAGGAAGATCTTCTCGACGGGATGCTCGACATCGTGCACTCCGAATTCGCGACGCCGAGTGCTGGGGACGAGTGGCGGGCGGCGATGCGGAAGCGGGCGGGGTCGACGCGCAGTGTCCTGGCACTGCATCCTTGGGCCATCAGCATGAAGGCCCGCACATCCCCTGGACCGGCGACCCTCGGTCACCTCGATTCGGTCATCGGCTGCTTAACGGCTGCGGGCTTCTCGATGGCCATGACGGGCCACGCCATGTCGATCCTGGACAGTTACGTGCTGGGCTTCGCCCAGCAGGAGGCCTCGCTGCCGCTCGACCCGTCCGGCGACATCGGCGACGCGACCGAAGCCATTATGGCGCAGCAGGAAGCCATGACCGACTCCTTTAAGAACCTCGCCGCGATGGCAGTATCGCTGATCCTGCAGCCCGGATACGCCTTCGGCAACGAATTTGACTTCGGTCTCGAACTGATTCTCGACGGTCTCGAAGTAGCCCTTCTCAGCGACTCCGTTCCTCCTAGTCAGTAACGTTCGGCCGGACAAGGCCAAACACCTTCCATCGGATGAGACCGGCGGACCACTGACTCCCGATCTGACCCAGCGCGAGGCGCGAATTCATTCGCTGCTCGGCCTCAGACGAAGGCGACCGCGCGCACCGGCGCCCCGTCGCAGCCGAGTCGCAGGGGGAAGAAGCCGATCCGCACCTGTGACGGCAGGTCATCCAGGCCGCAGAGGTTCTCGACGATCAGCCCGCCGCGGCCCAGCACGACCTCGTGCACGGGAAAGGCGGCCGACGACGTGCCGGTCGGGTCGGGACTCAGCGTGTCGACCGCGAGGATCCGCATCCCGCGAGCGACGAGTTCGCTCGCGGCACCGGCATCGAGGGCCGGATGCCGCACTGCGCGTGCGTCGCCGAACCACCGCGCCCAGCCCGTGTCGATCACGACGATCGGGGGCAATCGATCCGGTAGCGGATGCTCCGCATTCAGCCGGTCCCACCCGTATACCTCGCCCTCGGCGAGCGCTCGCACCCGCACCACCAGCGCATCGCCGAGGAGCTCGTCGAGGGCCACATCGGCCATTGTCCGGCCACCGGGGACGGTATGGGACGGCGCATCTATGTGCGTCCCGGTATGAGACCCCATTCGCAGCCCTGTCACGGCCACCCCGTCGCGGTCGAGGACCAGCGCGGCTTCGACGTGGACCGCCGGGTCGCCGGGATACACCGGCATCCCGTCGGTGATCGGGTGACTGAGGTCCCGGAGTGCCGCGCGCGGCGGCGCTCCAGGGCCGTCAGCGAGAGGTGTCGGCATCGGCGAGGTGCTGGCTGGGCTCGAAAGGCGTCCTGCTGCGGCGCGCGAGCGAGAAGGCCAAGTACACGGCGAAGGTCAGGAGGAATGCGGGAACGGTCGCACCGAACGGAAGCGGCCACACGTACGCCCACACGTAGGCGGACACCGCACCGACCACCCACGACGCGACAGCGAGCCAATTGATGCCGCCGGTGTACCAGTAGCGACCGCCTTGAGCCTTCAGGATGTCGGCGCTGTAGCTGCCGCGTGCGACGATGTAGTAGTCGACGATCATGATCGCGAAGATCGGTGCGAACAGGGCACCGATCGTGACCAAGAAGGTCGTGAACTGGGCCAGCAGACCGAAGAAGGTCGAACCGATGATCGAGATGAGCCCGAGGACGATCGCGGTGGGCAGGAACTTCATCCGGCGGCCGGGGAGCGCGTTGACCACGCTTGTGACCATGCCGTAGACGACCATCGTGTTCGTCGCCATCACGGATAGGAAGATCGCGACCGCGAACAGGGCGCCGAAGGGTTCGATGATCGTCACAGGGTCGAACGCCATCGCGTCGCCGCCCCGCAGGACGACGTAGCCGATCGCGCTCGCGCCGAGCGTCATCGAGATCACCGTCGACAGGGTGTAACCGATTCCCGAGCCGACCACGCCCGCGCGGGTCGTCGATGCGAAGCGGTTGAAGTCGGCCGAGAGCACCGTCCACGATATGGCGGTCGCGACCACGACATCGAACGCCAGTCCCGGGGAGTAGAACGGCTCTAGCGTCGCCGGGATGGCCGCGAACTCTGCCGGCGGGAACGTAGAGAACGCTACGACGAAGATGTAGGCGGCGATCGCGAGGATGACCGCGGCGAACCACGGTTCCACCCGAGCGACTCCGGCGTGGCCGAAGATCGCAAGGATCACGACGATCGTCTGGCAGAGCACCGCGAAGATGACGGGGTTCGAGAACCCGGTCATCGACGCGACGATGTAGTTGAGGGCGATCCCGGCGAGCATCGCCTGCACCCAGCTCCAGCCCATGAGGATGACCACGTTGGCGGCCACCGGCAGCAGGCTCCCGCGCGTCCCGAACGGTCCGCGCGTGATTGCCATCGTCGGCAGGCCGGTGCGCGTTCCGATCGCACCGACCGTCACGAGCACTGCTGCTCCGACGATCGTTCCGCCCACGATCAGAGCGATGACGAGGCCGAACGGCACATCCGGCACGAAGAGCGTGCCGGTCAGAAGGGTGGTGACCACAAGGTTCGCGGCCAGCCAGATCATGAGTACGCGGCCGAGCGAGTAGGTTCCGCGAACCGGGCCCGCGTCATCTGAGTTGGTGTCCAGTCGGCGGTCGAGACGGGTGTAGAGCGACATCTTTGGGCTCCTCGATGAATAGGGACTGGTCACGGCTGGGGTGACAGGTGTTCGTGGATGGCGATGAGACCGGCAGAATCAGACCGGAAGACGATCGTTTCGCGCTCCCGGTAAGACATGGGTCCGTCCGCGGTGCTCACGCTCGTGCTGACGGAGTGGGTGAAGACGGCTCCGCCGGGAAACACCTGCACCGCGGCCGCGCTCGATACGCAGGATTGCACGCTCCAGCCGCCGCCCACCCATTCCTCCCACATGGCTTCGTAGGCAGCCCGGTCCTCGATTCGCGCAGGTTCGGTGTGGAATACGAAGGTTGCGTCAGGTGCGAAGAGTGAGAAGTAGCGCGGGCCGTCGGTGGCGGCGAACGCCTCGACGATGGCGGATGCCGCGGCACGGACTTCTTCGTCCGTTGGGGTGGGCAGTGTCATGGGTGTCTCCTGCGTCGGGCTTGTCGGTCGGGTTCGGGACTTCTACGTCAGGTCGGGGCTTTGTCGGTCGGGGTGGGTCACCCCAGGCGCCATCGCGCTCAGCAGCTCGTAGACGATGTGGCTGGCCGCGACAGCGGTCAGCTGGGCATGGTCGTACGCGGGGGCGACTTCGACCACGTCGGCGCCGATGATGCGCAGGTCGGCCAGGGCACGCAGCATCCGTAGTAGTTCTCGACTCGTGAGCCCGCCCGCCTCCGGAGTTCCTGTTCCCGGCGCGTGGGCGGGGTCGAGTACGTCGATGTCGATCGAGATGTAGAGCGGCGCGTCTCCGACTCTGGCGCGGATGCGTTCGACGGCGGCCGCGACCCCGTGCTCTTCGACGAATTCGCTCGTGACGATCGCAAAGCCGAGCCGGGCGTCGTCTTCGAGGTCGTCCTTCGAGTACAGGGGGCCGCGAATTCCAACGTGCATGCTCGCGGTCAGGTCGATGAGGCCTTCTTCGGACGCCCGCCGGAAGGGGGTCCCGTGAGTCATCGGCGCCCCGAAGTACGTGTCCCACGTGTCGAGGTGGGCATCGAAGTGCAATACCGCGACGGGCCCGTGCTGCGCGTGCGCGACGCGAAGCAGCGGCAGAGCGATCGTGTGGTCTCCGCCGATGGCGACTAGTCGGTCGGCGTGCTCGCTGAGCTGGCGCGCGCCCGCCTCGATCTCGGCCACGGCAGCAGCGATGTCGAACGGGTTCGCGGCGATGTCGCCGGCGTCGGCGACCTGCTGGGCGTCGAACGGGAAGACGTCCTGCGCAGGGTTGTACGGTCGCAGTAGGCGCGAGGCCTCGCGCACATGAGCGGGGCCGAACCGAGCACCGGGTCGGTAGCTCACTCCGCTGTCGAAGGGAATCCCGACGATCGCGATGTCTGCCCGCTCGACCTCGTCGAGCCGCGGGAGTCGCGCAAAGGTCGCGATTCCGGCAAACCGGGGCACGACACTCGCGTCCACCGGCCCGCGGGGCTCATCCGTCGCATCTTTGCTGAGCGGTTGCATATTCGACAACTTTCGGTACGCTATAGACAACTACAGCGCTACCGTACGCTGTCCCGTGCAGATCGTCAAGGACGAATGTGTGAGCAGCTTCGAGGAGGAACTGTGCGCGCCATCCACCCCACCGCCGAAGGCACCGCGACACCCATCGGCGCCAAGCTGCGCTCCGCGCGCACCGCTCAGGGCATGTCACTCGCCCAGGTCGCTCAGACGACGGGCCTCAGCAAGGGCTTCCTCAGCCGGGTCGAGCGCGACGAGACGTCACCGAGCGTGGCAACGCTTGTCCAGTTGTGTCAGGTGCTCTCGTTGCCCGTCGGAGCGCTCTTCGCCGAGCCCGACGTTCACCATGTCGCGTACGCCGACGCTCCGCGGATCAACTTGGGCGGAGTGCACGCCGACGAGCGACTGATGTCGCCGCGCGGCGAGGAGCGGGTTCAGCTGCTGCGATCAGAACTCGAGCCGGACGCGCACGGCGGGACCGATCTGTACACGATCAACTGCGACGTCGAAGCGCTCCACGTCGTCTCGGGATCACTCACCGTGCGATTCGCCGGTCGCACCGTGGCCGTCCACGCCGGCGACGCACTGACTTTCCCCGGTCGAGAGCCGCACACCTGGCAGGTCGAGGGCGGCGAGCCAGCCGTCGTGCTGTGGGTCATCGTGCCCGCGCCGTGGAGCGGCTCGGCCTGACCGAGACCGCGTCGTATTCGAACCCCAGCGTCCAGATCAGCGCAGGCAGGGGCGCGGCCGCCCCGAAATCGTTGAGGAATCCGCTGATGGCATCCAGGAGCCCGGCAGATAAAACCCTGTCCAGGTCGGGACCGAGGCCGGTCATCCACTTCGTCCCTTCCGCAGCGCGGTGGTCCGCCACAGCTTCGTCGACGCGTTCCAAGGCGACGCTCGGGCCGGCGAAGTCGAACTCGGCCGCCCGCAGCACATCCGGGTCCACGTCGACCGCTTCACACTAAAGCCTGTCCGCGTCTCACTCTGAACGTTAGGCTTGCTAACAGAACCCTTGAGATCGGAGGAGCAGCATGAATGGTGACGGCACACAGAGTGAACCGATCCAAGACCAGCATTCTAAATCGGACGAGGACAAGGTGGCGGGGATTCTCGCACAGGAGGAAGCTGACCTCGCCGGCCACAGTGAGCCCCAAGTCCTCGACGCGCTGCGTGAACGATTCGCAGATGCTGGACACACCGTGAGCGAAGAAGCACTCCACGAGCATGCGCGTCGAATCGCCGGCCTCGACCCGAACGATTTCTCCAGCAAAACACGGTGACTTCCTAACGACGATGCAGCGCCACCATCGCGGATGCCGACAGGGTTCTGCGTGGGCATTCAGGAACGGCGTAGGAACCGGATCAGAACCGCGGACCCAGGCTAGCGACAAACAGTAGCGTCGCCGCTACCGGCCGAGCACCCCTCGACATGTGCGAGTCCTCATCGCGACGGCGGAATCTGGACGGGGCGGCCTGGGTGCGAGCCTCTTCGGTCACCCCACTCTCGGCGAGCGGATCGCGGTTACTGCCCATCGAGGCGGCCACCCGTTCTCCACCGCGTCGACGCAGTCGGATGCCAGAAGCGGGAGCGAGTGACCTCTAACTCTCTCCCGGCTTCATCAGCAAGGGGGTCGTCCCGTCCCCTTCCGAGTATCGCCAGGAACAGGGATCTCAATAAGAATCGCTCAACGATGGTTCGGCGACCGCAAGGAGGTGCGCGAGGGAGAATGCTCCGCACGGTCCCGGATGCCCCGGAGCATCCGCTCGGTCATGAGGAAGCTCACCATCTCGATCGGCTCCACGAGTACCTTGGCCCAGTCGGTGAGGTACGCGTACCGCTCGCGAACGACAAGCCGCGTCGCCCCGTCGGTTCGAGGTTGAAGGACAAACGCCCACGTGAAGTCGTAGGGCGCTCCGGCGCCCGTGCCGTCGAGGGCGATCGCCATCGCGCCGGCTAGCCCTCGCATCCACACCATGAAGTTACTATCCCACCCGTGCAAATCGAGGGCAACGGATGCCGCCGCACTGGAGTCTGGCGCGCGCCCGACCTCATGGACTAACGACGCTCGAGCAATAGTCCGGCGGACACTGACTCGGATCGGACCCAGCGCGAGGGGCAAATTCATTCGCTGCTCAGCGGTGTCGACGCCCAAAGGGCAGGTCGATAAAACCACACCCATCAAGAAGGCCCGGAACGCAAACTTCCGCTGGGGCTGGGAAATCAATATCGCCGTCCGCGTCGACTCCGAAACCCCTGGGAAGCACCGGTTTCCCGGACTGGCCGTCGCCGCAGATCTCGCACACAACTCAAGAATCGCGGCCGGAAACGGACGCGAGAACCCCATAAACCAGAAATGGCTCCTGAGAAGCCTCAGGAGCGATTTCTTTTTGTTTCGACCGGACCGTTTCGTAATGAGTTTCGCAAATGGCCCTTTGGTGGGACTGACAGGATTCAAACCCGCGACCCCTTGAAGGCTCAGGCCTTAACTCTGTCTTCGCCGAATATCCCGCAATACTCGCGGATTCCCTTGTTCTTACAGGGAACCGGGCAGTTCACTGCCTCCAATTGTACTTTGTCAAATTGGGTCGAATCGAGATGAATGTGATGAGTAAATGATGACCATTTGAACCGTCCCGGTCGGCACCGCGATCCCAAGTCCTTCAGCACTTTGGGTCGCGACTTAGGACTCTGAGGGCACCAAAGGCAGTTCGGCTCCGTAGTTCCACGACAAGATGGCCGGCTGCTCTCGGTAATAGCTCAGCACGGAGACTGATCCAGCATCCAGGCTGATTTGAGCACCGAATCGAGGGGCCATCCTCAGGTACACGGCGGTGAGAATGCGCAGGAAATGTCCGTGCGCGATCAGGGCGACATCTCCCTCCTCCATGGCAGGCAGCACCCGCGTGAGCACCCGCGACGCGCGGGCGGCGACCTCCTCCACCGTCTCACCAGGCGTGTCACCACGAATCACACCGTGGGTGAATGCGCTCCAGTTGTAGCCGAGTTCACTGCGGATGTCCCGCGTCGTACGCCCCTCGTACCCGCCGTAGTCCCACTCAACGAGAAACGGATCGACCTCAGCATGAAGGCCAGCGAGCTCAGCGGTGCGTCGCGCACGCTGCAGCGGCGAGGTCAGCACGAGGGAGAAATCGTAACCGGCCACTAACCTGCCCGCGCCGCGGGCAAGTCCCTCTCCCCGGGCAGTGAGCGGAATATCCGTGAGCCCAGTGTGTTTGCCATCCTTCGACCACTCCGTCTCCCCATGGCGCAAGAGAATCAGCTTCCCCGACGGGTTATCCGGAGCGGGGTGGCTGGGCAGCGGCTCGATCGTGAACATACGGCAACAGTAGTATCGCACCCCCGTTTCGATGGAGGTGCTTGATTGCTGGAAAGGCCAACGTTCACCCCTGCGGGTGTTCGAAGCAGGTGGGGGAACGGGCATCCCAGCCATCACGCGGCTACGGCCGTTCATGGTGAGCGCAGACGGCTCGGAAAGCGAAGAGCTGCTCGCCCACCCCGGAACAACGGATGTTTCAGGCAGCACTTACACGAGGACGATTCGGGATGAGAACGTGCCGGCAGGGTTCTCCCGTCGCAACATAGTACTAGACAAGTCCGTCCTGGCGAGTGTCTAAAAATGCCGCAGAGTGCTAACCGTCTTGGCCGAGCCGACCTGATCGACGGCCTCCGGGACCTTGTCCAACGTCCGCAGGGCGACGGTTTGAGCACCGGTGTCTACTTCATTGGAGGCGCCGCATTGTCCTTCGATACATCCCTGATCGTGGTCTCACCGACGATATCGACGCTGAGATTCGTCCCTCTTCCCGAGCGCTTGAGTAGGCCCTCGAGATCGCCGACAACCGAGGGCGGGGTGGCGACTGGCTCAACGCCCACGCCGCGACATACATACCCATAGCGAAGAACCCCGGCTGGGAATCCCTCTACGACGATGACTTCGTGTCCGGGTGGGTGGCCTCACCGCCCGCAGCCCCGCCGGCTCCAGAACGGGGACCGTCCCGGAACAACTAGCGACCCACCAACGCCCCAGCCACCGGACACCATGCCAGGGCCAGAACCGGAGGGACATTCTCGCCCGTTGCTCATCATCTGCGGTTAACTGACCGGCGTCGGGGCGCTCGTCACTGCGAACCGAGCGACAAGCGCACCTCGACCTCACGTTCGACGAAGATCCATTCCTCGGTGCTCCGCAACTCATCGAGCAGCTCGTCGAAATCCGCGACACTTTCGGGCGCGTACTCAAACCAGGTCAAAAAATCGAACGGCCCACCCCCATCACGGCTGTGATGGAGCCGCCGAGCCACAGCTGGCAGCGAGTTCATGGAACGTCGGATGTGGTGACTGGTTTCCTCGAAAATCTGCCGGCGTTCGTCTTGGGCCAATTCCCACCACTCCTTTGACTTGGTGATGGGGATAAAGGAGGCGACGGTCGCGCCGGGTCGGCCCAGAGCCGGTGACCGCGCCGTCAGCTCGGCCAGTTCGGCAGCGGTCGTGTAACGCTGATGACTAACGGTGCCGCGCAGGGTCCACCCCGGGGCGTCCGTGGCCGATGACCCCGACAACCATGATTCATCCTCTGCCGCTCCTTCACGAATCAGCAGACGCGCGGCGGCGGGGAGCCCGTCACCGGTCACCGCGATGATGCGATCAATACGCCACTGGCCAGCATCGCCTGCAGTGAAAGCGACGGGTAGGGCGTCGGTCATTGGAACTCCTGACGGTATCGGCGACTTCGACGCTAACATCATCTTGAGAACCGCCCCAGCAGGCTCTGATGGCGTGCGATCAGGCATCCTCAGGTCGAAGCCCCAGCGTCAGCCCAAAAAGGTTCGGCCGCCAGATCTGGGCCTGGCGTTCATCATGGTTGACGGTGACCAGCTCAGCCCGGTCGATTGCTTGGTTGGATCCTCGGGCTTCCAGGGGGGTGCCTCCTGTGACTCCTCGTCGTGCTGCGGCCTTCTCACCGACGTGCTCTGCGATGAGGACGTCGATGGTGGCACCGCCGCGGGTCCACCGGTGCTGATGGCCCTCTGGGCTTTCACCGGCGGACTCGAAGCCGACGTCAACGGGAGCTTTAGTCAAACGATGCCGTCCTCATCGTCAATTGTCTCCCACTCGACGACGCGGCCGAGGGTCGGGACGGCGTCGGCCTTCGTGACCTCGAAGTTCAGCCACTTCGCGTCCCACCCATGCTTCAGTGCGACTCGTTCGGCGGCAGCGACGGAATCGTCCGAGCCGGGGCGGACGTGAAGGACATCCAGGTCCTGCGTGGTCCCCCGATCGAAGTAGCACAGGGCGAGTGCCGCACCGCCCACGAGCCGGATGCCGGCCACCTCACCCGAATTACGAAGCTCGGCGACGAGATCACGGAGGCCGATGATGATCGCGTTGCGGTCCAGCGCGGTGCCGGACATCAGACGCTCGCGAAGGTATCTGCCCATGCAAGAACGCCGCGTTCGGCGAACTCGTTCGGCACGTCATCACGTTCGGGCGCGGGGTCGGCCGGGTCGACCCGAAACACGACAGGTTCGGTCAGTGCGCGATCGGGGTTGTTGACCCATCCAGGCAGCGGGATGTTCTCTTGATTGAGTCGCCATGCCACGAGAGCCGCGATGGCGGCATCCCACATATGATCGCCGGTGGGTTCCGGCTCCGTCAGCCCAAGGATTCCTCGAACGAGTCCGTGTTCGGCGATGAGATTATCGTTCAACTGAAGCAAAGCCCGGAGCGCGCGGTCTGTATCCTTCGCTCGAAGATGCTCTCTGATCGCCTCTGCGGAGCTGGCAGCGTCATCACGACGCGTGGGAGCGGCATACAGGCGGTGTCCGGCGCCGGCGAGCAGCCGATCGACCGTGCTGTAGGCAGCATCCCGTCCACGCTCATGATGGGAGACGCTGGCCTGGTCAATGCCGGTTAGCTCTGCGAGTCTCGCTTGAGTGAGGTGTTTGCTCCGGCGAGCGGCGCGGACGAGAGTAGATGAAGCTGCCACAATCGTCTCCTCCTTATTTCCAATATGACTTGTGCATCATATTCTAGTGCGCACTCGATGCAACCCGTGCCTGAGGGTCTGGCCTGCACCGGCAGGATCGGCCTGCAGGGACAACATCGGCCTGGATTGACTGTGGACACACTTGCCCTCGCCTCGACGATCGGCTCGCGAATCCGCCGGGGCGCCTGGCACGTGAGTGGACGGTGGATGACTTCGATGCGGCAGCCGGCGTCAGCCGCCGCCAACTGGTGAATATTGAGCAAGGCGAAGCGAACCCCAGCCTTGTCGGTTACGACCGGGCCCGCCGCGGCGACCTCCTTGCCCACATCCAGGGCCTCGGTAGCCGCGCCCTCCCCTTCTGCCCCGACCAGCTCGCCTTCGACATCGACCTGCCGCTGCCTGACTTCTACCGGTCGGTCACTGCCCTCGACCTCCGCGGCCGCACCCAAACGGACGTGGAACTCCGTGACCTCGGCCTCGCCGTCAGCCAGCACCAGATGACCCGGTTCTACCCCCTCTTCAAAGAACTCGGAGTCACCCCCGCCTCAGAACTCGTCAACCTGCCGGGCGGCACCGAAGCCCTCGTCGCCGCAGTACGCCGCGCCACCCACACACCCCCAATGCGAAGCGGCAAACGCGTCGTCCTCCTCTCACTCGACGACGGCAGTGCACCGGTATCCAACGTGGTGTTCTTCCACGATGCCCAGGCTGCGATCGGGGCGTCCGTGTTCCGCACCCACTACGCGCTGATCCGCGGCCGGACCCGGCGCACCGGCGCCCGCGGCGTCTCAATGACCGGTGAGCAGATGTGGACCTGCTCGACGTGGCAGGGAAAGTCCGAGCACGTCAGGCTGCGGAACGGGCACGGGAACGGGCTGTGGTCGAGGCAGAGGCCGCGGACAACGTCGTTCAGATGTGGAGGCGGAGGGCATGATTGACAGAGTTGCGGACGGGTCAGCGCGTTGACGTTCTCTGAGAACCAATCAGCACTGTTACTTCGCTTAGCGGGACTCTTCTGCGCGATGCCCATCGGAATGGACCAGTCCGGCCTTCAGTCGCCGGCCACAGTGGCCCGCCGGCGGCTGCGGCGACGCCTTGGGTGGGTGTGGTCGTGAACGGCACCGCGCTAAGCCTCAATCTGACCGCTGGATAAAGGATTAGTGTGGTGCCGACTCCCGGACCGCCGACAGTCTCGTCAGCCGAGGTGTCATCATTCGAGATTCTCTGTCGTGGTGCGGTGAAGGCGCAGTGTGACGAGCTGGAACGGGCGGAGCGAAAGCGAGATGGTTCGGTCTGGGCGCCCGATCACGGCGCTTGGCTCAGTCTCCCGCTCGAGCAGGTCGGTCTCCGTGACGTCCGACCAGCCGAATCCCGGAGCCAGATCACCGCGCGCACGCGCGCCCAGTGACTCGTAGAGCCGCACGATCACGTCGCCGGAACGGTCCTCCGCGAGCTTTACAGCCTCGACGACGATCGCCGGATTGGTCACGACGACCAGGGGTGCCACCGGGCCGGCTCCCCTTACCTCGCGCAAGGGCAGATTAACTCGATAACCCTCGTCGACGGCATCCGCGATCTCGGCACCGACGCGCAGCGAGACGACGAATTCCTGCTGGCCCTGATCCGAGGCCGGGTCGGGGAAGAGGGGCGCGCGCAGGAGGGAGACGCGTACGACGGTGCTCGTGCCGCCACCAGGCAATGCGGCGCGGCGGATGTCGTGCCCGTAGCTTGCGTCGTTGGCGACGGCGACACCGTAGCCCGGCTCGCCCACGTGAACCCAGCGGTGGGCAACAGTCTCGAACCGGGCGGAGTCCCAGGAGGTGTTCGCGTGGGTCGGCCGGTAGACATGTCCGAACTGCATTTCGGATGCTGCGCGGTCGGCATGAATCGCGAGGGGGAAGGCGAGCTTCAGGAGTTTCTGAGACTCGTGCCAGTCGATCGCTGTGTGGATGTCGAGGGCACCGGTCGCGCCGTTGAGTCGAAGGGTCTGGACCGCGGATGAGGAACCAAAGGATCGGTTGACCCGCACCCCGAATCCGTCGTCCGTGACAGCGACGCTGGAAGCCTCGGTCAAGTCGCGCCCGACGTTCTTGTACGTCTCGTCGATGTCCCAGGCGTCCCACTGGATCGGGGTGTCCCGGAACAGCTGCAGCAGGTTGGCAGTCTCGCCGGCGGGGATGACTTCTCGGTCGGCGACGAGGTCGCGCATCGACACGATGAGTCCCCGATCGTCGATGACGACACGCACCCGGTCATTGGCAATCACCAAACCGGCCCCGCTTTCGGTGACCTTGGCCGCACCCGCCCTCGCCGCGGTCGCGGCGGAGAGGCCCGGGACGCCGTCGCGTGAGTTCGGTCCGGCGTTGAATGTGAGCGGATGACTGCCGCTGCCGGCCAGGACCTCGAGGGATCGGGTGATCTGTTCACCCAGAGTCTTCGCGACGGCCGCGTAGTTGCGCTCAGCCTCCTGGTGCACCCAGGCGATCGAGGTGCCGGGAAGGATGTCGTGGAACTGCTGTAGGAGCACAGTCTTCCAGACGTCGTCGAGGGCGTCGTACGGATACTCCGTACCTCGAAGGACTGTCGCAGCAGTGGCCCAAAGCTCTGCTTCTCGGAGCAGGTGTTCGCTGCGACGATTGCCGCGCTTCGTCTTGGCCTGGGAGGTGTAGGTGCCGCGATGGAATTCGAGGTACATCTCCCCCGACCAGACCGGCGCCTCGATGTACTCGCGGTGCGCGCTCTGGAAGAACTGCTCCGGCGTCGTCATGGTGACGCGTGGCGATCCCTCGAGGTCACGCGTACGGGCCGCAGCGGCCAGCATCTCGCGGGTTGGGCCTCCACCGCCGTCGCCCCACCCGAATGGCAGGAGCGAAGTAGTGCCGACCCCCTTTTCGGCGTACTGCCGCTCCGCCTTGGCGAGCTCCTTACCGGAGATTTCCGCGCTATAGGTGTCGACTGGGGGGAAATGAGTGAAGATTCTCGTGCCGTCGATGCCCTCCCACCAGAAGGTGTGATGCGGCATCCGATTGGTCTCGTTCCACGACATCTTCTGCGTGAGGAGCCAGCGAGATCCCGCCGCTGCCACAATCTGCGGCAGAGATGCGGTGTAACCGAACGAATCCGGAAGCCACACCTCGAGCGGCTCGACGCCGAGCTCCTCCATGAAGAACTTCTTGCCGGCGACGAATTGCCGTGCGAGCGCTTCACCGCCGGGCATATTCGTGTCGGACTCGACCCACATCCCGCCGACCGGAATGAATCGGCCCGCCGCCACCTGCTTCTTCACCCGCTCGAACAGTTCCGGATAGTAAACCTGCAGCCACGCGTACTGCTGCGCCGAGGAGGCAGCGAAGGTGAAGTCCGGGTCCTCGTCCATGAGCGCCAGAACGTTCGAGAAGGTTCGCGCGACTTTGCGCACGGTCTCGCGCACCGGCCACAGCCAGGCGGAGTCGATGTGGGCGTGACCGACGGCGGCAAGGCGGTGGGCACTCGCGTAGGCGGGACTGGCGAGCACGCCGACGAGCGTCGCACGGGCGGCCGCCGCCGTGCCCGCAACGTTGTCGGGATCGAGAGCATCGGCCATCCGTCCGAGCGCGTGCAGGATGTCGGCCCGTCGCGGAAGACTGTGCGGAAGCTCATTCATCAAGCCGATAAGGGTCCAGGTGTCCTGCAGGAGCTCCCATACGGCGACGTCAAGTTGTCCGAGTTCGAGCCGACGCAGAACGTAACTGGTCGAGTCGCCCGCTGTGGCCTTGTCGCCGAGCTCGGTAACGCCAAAGGTGAAAATACCGGCGATATTCGGATTGGCGGCCGCCTCGAGGTAGATGTCGACGGGCTCCCCAGCGTTTCCCGCCGGGATGTAGCTGTTGAGGGGTTCGATCGCTTTGATGATCACGCCGTCCGCCGTGTAGGCGGTGCCCTCGGCCTGGAAGCCCGGGAGCGTGGCGGAGAACCCGAGGTCGACGACGACCTCAGCCCGGGTGCCATCCTCGGCCCACTCGGCGGGCACACCTCCAGTGAGATGGAACCAGACGGTACCCCAGGGCTTGCCCCACGCACCGCCGACGGCGAAAGGCTCGTAGCTCTGCCCGATGGCCGCGTCGAAAGGCACCGGCTCGTCATCGACGGTCCAGGAAGCGATTGTCAGCGGGGCGGTTCGGCGATAGACGGCGGGCTTGATCCGTTCCCGGATGACGCGCTCGATTCGCGCTTCGAGGAGGACTCGATTGTCATGCATGGTGGCTCCTTAGCCCGCGATGGTCCTCGCCGCGCGGCGAGGCGTGATGGTGAGTTATCCCTTGACTGCGCCCGCGAGGGCGAACGAGCCGCCGATGCCGCGGGACACGAGAACGTACAGAACGATGGCGGGCACCGCATAGACCAGCGAAAACGCTGCGAGTTGTCCGTAGGCGATCGCGCCGTACTGGCCGAAGAAGCTGTAGATGCTGATCGCGGCGGGTTGCTTGCTCGGCGAGAGGAGCAGGATGAACGGCACGAAGAAGTTGCCCCAGGCCTGAAAGAAGACGAAGATACCGACCACGGCGATGCCCGGTCTCATCAAGGGAACCACGATCAGGCGCAGGGCTCCCATCGCCGATGCGCCGTCGATCCAAGCTGCTTCCTCGAGGGTGATCGGCACCGAATCCATGAAGTTCTTGGTCATGAAGATCGCGATCGGCAGAGACGAAGCGGCCATGAAAAGGATCGTGCCCGGGATCGAGTCCAGCAGATTGAACTGGACGAAAAGGCTGTAGACCGGCACCATGATTGCCGTGATCGGCAGCCCGGTCGCGAACAGCACCCCGTACATGAACGGCTTGTTGAATCTCGCCTGGTAGCGGGACAGCGGATAGGCCGCGAGCAGCGCGGCGACGATCGTGATACCTGCCGTACCGACGGAAATGATCAGGCTATTCCACAGCGGAAGGAACGTGAGTTCGGGAGTGAGAACAGCCGCGAAGTTGTCCAGCGAGAACTCTTCAGGAAACTTGGTCTGGTAGGTGGCCTTGTTGTCGACGGACGCGAAGATGAGCCAGCACAGGGGAAGAAGAAAACAGGCGCCGATCAGGACGAGAACGGCATTGGCGAGGAACCCGATCACGCTCTTCTTGGGGGAGGCTACCGAGACGGGCCGATCGGACTTCCGGGCCTCGGGCGGTGCGGCGATGACTGACATCGGCTAATCCTTCTGCGGACGCAGTGCCCGAATGTAGACGACGGAGAAGATCGCGCCGATGATGAGCATGACGGTGGCGATGGCTGTGCCATAGCCGATGTTGCTGAATCGGAATGCCTCTTTGTAAGCGAGGATCGGCAACGTTGTGCTGTCGTTGCCGGGCCCTCCCGCGGTCATCACGTAGATGAGGGTGAAGACCGACAATGTGAGCAAGCTGATGAGCATGGTGTTCGTCACGATCGTGTTCTTGATCATGGGAATGGTCACGAGAAAGAGGCGCTTGGAGCCGCCGGCTCCGTCGATCATTGCCGCCTCGGTAATCTCCGGCGGTACGTCGTTGAGGGCGGCCTGGTAGACCATCATCGAGAACGCCGTGCCACGCCACAGGTTCGCCAGGATGATCGCGAACATGGGGAAGCTATACAGCCAGTTGGGGCCGGTCATACCGAAGTTCGCCAAAATCTGGTTGAGGGTGCCGTCAGCACTGAAGTAGGCGTAGCAGACGAAGGCGGCGACGATCTCGGGCAGGATCCACGCGGCGACGATGATCGTGCCGACGGAAGCGGTTACCTTCTTATTGGCCTTCTGCATGAGAAGCGCGAGACCAAGGCCAAGGATGTTCTGTGAGATCACAGCGGAGCCGAAAGTGAAGATCGCGGTCAGCCAGAGCGAGAGGGGAAAAACGGGATCGTTGACGAGCTTGACGTAGTTGTCGAAGCCGATCCACTGGGGGTTGCTCGCGTTGACACCGGTGAGCGACGCATTCGTGAACGACCCGTAAACCGACCAGATGATCGGTCCGGCGAGAAACGTGATCATGATGAGAATCGCCGGCACGAGCGGGATCATCCGCACGGCCTTGACAATTCCGCGCACCCGGCGGCGGCGGGAACCCGAGTTCGGTTCCGGCCGCCGCACGTGTGTGTCCTGCGGTGCGAGCACTTCTGCAGTCACTGTGTTCCTGTTCCCGTTTTATCTGTGGGCGCGCACCTGGGTGTCTCGGTACTGCTACTTCTGGATGACGCCCTCGGCACCGACGATCTCTTCGATTGCCTTGTCGTAGGCTGCGGCCGCTTCCTCGGGAGTTGCCTTGTCGGTGATGACTGCCTCGTTGGCCTTCTGGACCTCGGCTGAGATCTGGTTGTAGTCAGCCGTCGCCGGACGGAAGTTCGTCACCTCGACGATGTCGGTGACGGTCTGGACGAAGGGGTTGGCGGCAATGTAGCTCTCGTCGGCGGCGACATCCTTGCGAACGGCAATCTGTGAGTTCTCGTTGTCGTATGCGAGTGCATTGTCCTTGCTCAGCGCCATCGCCATGAAGTCGAAGGCAAGCTGCGGGTCGGCAGTTTTAGCTCCGACTGCGAGTGTCCAGCCGCCTGACATGCTAACGCCGCCCGGCTTCTGGCCGTTCTGGGTCGGGAACACCGTTGCGCCCATGTCGTCGACGTACTCGGGCCACTCGTAAGAGCCACCGGTCTGCCAGAACGAAGGCGTGTAGGAGCCCTCGATCGTTGCGCCGAGAGTCGCGTTTGGGAACATTTCCCCGAAGATGCTCTTCCAGATGTTGGGATCGAGCGCCTGTGCCGGAGTCAGAGCGAGTTCCTCGGAGTAGAGCTCGTCGACGAAGGTGAGGGAGTCGATGAACCCCTGCGAGCCAGTGACCCACTTCGAGGTTTCCGAGTCGTAGAGCGAATCTCCCCCGAGTTCGGTGCCATAGAGGAGTTGGTAGAAGCCCTGCATGTTCGAGCCCTCGCCGGTGCCTGTTCCAGCGTAGAAGTTGAACGGCACGACGTCAGGACTGCTCGCCTTGATCTGGCGTGCGGCCTCCATGACGTCGTCCCAGCTCTTCGGCTCCCAAGGGAGAGCGATTTCGGCCGCCTCGAAGACGGGCTTGCTGTACCAGATCGCACGAGTATCGGTACCGAGGGAGACGGCATAGATGCTTCCGTCGTCGCCCTCGCCTGCCACCTTGGCGGCGTCGGTGAACTGGTCCCAGTCCTCCCACTCGGAGACGTACTCATCCAGGTTGAGGAGGTACCCGGCATCCGCGTCCGCTCGCAACGCATTGGTGTCTTCGTAGAAGATGTCCGGTGCGGTCTCGGCCGAGCGCTGTGAGAGGGCGAGTTTGGTTTTGTAGTCGTCATCTGTTGCTGCGATGGGCTGCAATTCGACGGTCACGCCCTCGTTGGCGGCCTCGAAGTCCGCCTTGGCGGTTGTGAAAAGCGTGTCGAGAGCGGTGAAGGCGTCGGTCTTGATGTAGGCGACCTTGAGGACCTTGTCTTCGCCCTCGGATGGCGCCGATCCGGCCGTGCATCCGGTGAGTGCTACCAGTCCGCCGATCGCGAATGCAGATAGGGCGATTGCTGCTCTTTTCTTCATGGTGCTCCCCTTTGCTCCAAGTACAGATGGTCATGCGGAATGTGGTGCCGACGCACTGGAGAGAAAAGGATGCCTCGCTGCCGTGCCTCGATTTAATAGTACATCGATTAGATAAACCAGCATCAAGGTTTGACCGGGCGTGTCTTGCCGAGTTCCGCACTCGCTCAGGACAGAAGGAGCGCTCTGGGATTCGGAGCGAGTGCGCGATCCAGCACCAGGCAGGCTGCCCCAATCGCCCCTACGTCCTCCCCCACCGTTGATCCCGCCACTGAGATTCGGTGGATGCTTCGCGTGGCGCGGAGCTCTTCGAGCAACTCGGGGATCCTGCGGAGGTAATATCCTGAAAGGCGTGCCCAGAACGGGCCGCCGAGTACCACGCGATCGACGTCGAGTAGGTTCGCGATGATAGCCACCGCTTTCGACATCCGTACGGCTGAGCGCTCCACGATCTCGATCGCGGTCGCGTTGCCCGCCTCAGCGGCCGCACACAGCTCCGTGAACCGCGAATCGACAGTGCGAGTGTCGTTGGCGCCCCAAGCATCGTCGAGGACGCCCAAGCGCTCTGCTTCCTGGACGAGTGCCTGGGGCGTACAGGTCACAGCGATGCACCCGCGCAACCCACACAAGCACTTCGGGCCTGCTGGATCGGTGACGATGTGCCCGACCTCTCCTGCGTTTCCGGAGCTTCCCCGGACTACTTCGTCGTGCATTACGAGACCGACCCCGATGCCGGTGCCAAGGTAGAAGAAGGCAAAGCTGCCCAATCCGGATTCCCCACCGGCCCACATCTCGGCGATCGCCGACGCGGTTACGTCCTTGTCGAGGATCGAGGGAAGCCCGACGCCCGACTGGAGCGCGTCCCGCAGCGGAACCCGATGCCATCCGACCAGGTGCGGCGGGTCGACCACCGTACCCAGCACATTGTCGATCGGCCCGGGGGCCGCAATGCCTACCCCGCCGATCCGTTCCCGCGGCACTCCTGAGTCGTCGATTAGCTGCTCGAGCGCCTCGACGATCCGTTCGATGATGAGGGTCGGGTCCATCACCGCTGGGGTCGGAAAACTCGACCGTCTCACGACGCTGCCGGTGAGATCAAGCATTACGAAGGTCACGACCGTCGGATCGACGTGAACTCCGAGCGCGTAGCGCCCGCCGGGATTGAGCCGCAACATCGTGCGGGGTTTACCGGGCCCCGTGCCCGCCTTGCCGGCTTCCTCGATGAACCCGCTGTCAAGCAGGCGCCTGGTGATGTTTGAAATGGTCTGGGGAGAAAGCCCGGTAGAAGTCACGAGCTCGACGCGACTCAGGCCGGTGGCGGATCGACGGATGGCGTCGAGAATAACCGACTGATTGAAATCGGCCATCGCCGGGAGGTTCGTACCCCGACGCGCCGTCACGTCCTTCTGGTCGCTCATGTCACGACGTTAACGCGTCGACGCAGATCTTCGATGACGAGAAGCTTCTCAGCCTTGTTGAGCAGAGCGCAGTCTCTATTGGTCGGCATGAACTCGATGTTAGTAGCTGGCCGTAGGGGGCCATCTGGATGCCGCCACTGGCCGCCGAGTTGCACGACGCGGCCAGCGGCAGTCCTGGTTTGCTCGACCCGCCCGCCGGGCCGCGCGCGAGCCTCCAACACAACAACATCCGACCCGGCGTTCATCAGGTCCCGGGCAGCGCTCAACCCAGCAAGGCCAGCTCCACGGGCGACAGTTACGACAACGCCATGGCCGAAGCGTCTGAGTCTGCCATCCGGCCACCGGCCTCGCTGCTACGCGTTCAGCGCGATGGTCAGCCGTTCGATTCCGAGGTCAGCCCCGTCGATGACGGGGATGATTGTCCCATCTATGCGGATGGCCCCGATCGCGTTACCGAGCAGCTGGCGGTCCCGCTTGCTCATCTGCACGGCCAGCTGGTCTCCACGGGTGACCAGGGTGCGGAGGACGGCGAAATCTATGAGATGCCGCTTGACGCCCTGGTCAAGCGGTGCGGTGAATGCGGCAGCTTTGAGGACGAGTGCTCCGAGCAGGTTCGGCCGCCAGATCTGGGCCTGGCGCCCGTCATGGTTGACGGTGACCAGCTCGGCTCGGTCGATTCCTTGGTTGGATCCTCGGGCTTCCAGGGTGGTGCCGCCTGTGACTCCTCGTCGTGCTGCGGCCTTCCCACGGACGTGCTCTGCGATGAGGAGGTCGATGGTGGCATCGCCGCGGGTCCACCGGTGCTGATGGCCTTCTGGGCTTTCACCGGCGGACTCGAATCCGATGTCAACGAGGGCCTTGGTGACCTGATGGAGGATGGTCGGCTGCGCGCGCACATCCAAAACAGCATCCGCGTCGTCGGTCGGCCGATTCGGCGTGGTGTCGCGTTCGACGCACCAGAGGTGCACCATCTGGCCGCCAACCAGGCACCAGTTATTCGGCACCTTCTCGGATAGGTCGAAAAGGGCGTGCCAAGCCAGCGAGGACCTCTGACCGAGTACCGGCATGTCGATGACGGTCATCGGTTGCTCAGCAGTTCCTTGATCCGCTGACTTTCGCGTGGCCCGGCGTGGTCGGCGAGGTCAGCGAGGACAAGGCCCAGCGGCGCTCGCCCGTCGGCGTCAGCTTGGACACGAGCCAGGTGGAGCCAGACATTCGCATTCTTCGCCTTCACCAACAGGTACTCGTTGATGAGCTGCTGGGCGATCTCGGGGTCAACATACGCTTCAACCTCATGTTCGCTGCTAAGCCCCGCGCGGTCGTCACTGATTCCGGAGAGGACTATTCGCTTGTCGCTGCGGAGGTCACCGAGATCATCGGCGTTCGCGTGCAAGGCACGGACCGGTGCGCGATTCCGGAGCCAGCTGGCAAGGAGGAGGGCCGGCGCATTGCTTTCTGCCAGGGCAGCGCACTTGCGGTTCAGGAGCCAGCGAGCCTTCGCCTCCATGTTCTCGGGTTCGACGCCCGACAGCAGAGCGATGAGCGACCATGAGTTGGCCGGGCTCAGCGGGCGGGAGAGCGGAGGCTGTCGACGGAGCTCCGACTCGTCGATTCCCCAGCTTGAGCCGATCTTCTCGGCATCGACCTTGCCCTCGCGGATCAGCTGGTGCACGCGCGCGACAGAGATGTCCTGGCGGGCGGCGTACTCTTTTACACTCAACATGTCACAAGGGTACAACCGCTGAAACCCTTGTGACAAGCGACAGCACCAAATGAATGTGTCAAGCTCGTCCAGATGAGGGACGGCCCAACTGACGGCCCCGCAGCGCGACCACCTCCGTCGCGCCCTGGTCCGCCAAGCCCCTGTGCAGTCCTGTCACACGAGGTTTCTGGGTCATGACGGGGGGAACCGGCGCACAGTCGTGGAATGACCGCGGACCCGACGCGGTCCATGACGCTGACCGGCGCACCGCGCGTCACCTCGGCAGCAGCGTCGCCAAGCTCGGGCAAGTCGCCATCTAAACTGAGTTTGGTACCCACGGAAGGAACCTCAATGAGCATGGAAGGCGCGGCCTGGAGCTCGCTGCACAAGATCTCGACCGCCAGGGACGGCAAGCGCGGCTTCTCCCGTGAGTCCGTGCGGCGGATCATGACGTTCGCGGTGCCCTACCGGTCCAAGCTGCTGATCTTCATCGCCCTCTCTATCGTGGGAGCTTTCCTCGCGGTCGCGACGCCGGTACTCGCCGGCCAGGTGGTCGACGTCATCGTCGCCCAGGGCGAGGTCACCACGATCGTTTGGCTCGCCGTCGTCATCGCCCTCGTGGCCGTGGCCGACGCCGCCGTGTCACTCGTGACGCGCTGGTACTCGGCGCGGATCGGCGAAGGCGTGATTTTGGACCTCCGCACCTCCGTCTTCAACCACGTGCAGAAGATGCCGATCGCGTTCTTCACCCGCACGCGGACGGGCGCCCTCGTGAGCCGCCTCAACAACGATGTGATCGGCGCCCAGCAGGCCTTCAGCGGCACGCTGTCCGGCGTGGTTACGAACCTCGTGGCGCTGATCCTCACCCTGATCGTCATGCTCAGCACGTCCTGGCTCGTGACGGTTCTCGCCGTGATCATGCTCCCCATCTTCCTGGTACCCGCCCGCCGCATGGGCAGCCGCCTCGCCGCGCTGCGCCGCGAGGCCGCCGATCACAATTCCGCCATGAGCACGCAGATGACCGAGCGCTTCTCGGCGCCCGGCGCCACCCTCGTCAAGCTGTTCGGTCGGCCCGACGAGGAGGCCGAGGAGTTCCGCGTCCGCGCCGCCCGCGTCCGCGACATCGGGGTCCGGACCGCGATGCTGCAGTTCGTCTTCTTCACCGCCCTGATGCTCGTCTCCGCTCTCGCCCTCGCGCTCGTCTATGGGCTCGGCGGCTTCCTCGCACTCGCCGGCCAGCTGAATACCGGTGACGTGGTCACCTTGGCGCTCCTCCTCACCCGCCTCTACGCGCCGCTCACCAGCCTCGCAAACGCACGGGTGGAGATCATGAGCGCGGTGGTCAGCTTCGAGCGCGTCTTCGAGGTGCTGGACCTCGACCCGCTCATCAAGGAGAAGCCCGACGCCGTCGCCGTCCCCGAAGGCCCAGTGGCCGTCGAGTTCGACAACGTCCGCTTCGCCTACCCGTCCGCGGACAAAGTCTCCCTCGCCTCTCTCGAGGAGGTTGCCACGCTGGACACCCGAGGCGGCGAGGAGGTGCTGCACGGCGTGTCCTTCAGGATCGAGCCGGGGCAGACCGTTGCCCTCGTTGGTACGTCCGGTGCCGGCAAGTCCACAATTGCGCAGCTCCTCTCGCGCCTGTATGACGTCGACAGCGGCGCCGTGCGCCTCGCGGGGACGGATGTCCGCGATGTCACTTTCGTCTCCATGCGGCACACCCTGGGCATGGTGACGCAGGACGGCCACCTGTTCCACGAGACCATCCTCTCCAATCTGCGCCTCGCGAGACCGGAGGCGTCCGACGACGAGGTGTGGGACGCCGTCCGCCGTGCGCGGCTCGAGCCGCTCATCCGGTCCCTGCCGGACCAGCTGGACACCATGGTCGGTGAGCGCGGCTACCGACTGTCCGGGGGCGAGCGCCAGCGGATGACCATCGCGAGGCTCCTGCTCGCCCAGCCGCGCGTCGTCATCCTCGACGAGGCGACGGCGGCGCTGGACTCGACGTCTGAGGCCGCCGTGCAGGCGGCGCTCAGCGAGGCGCTCGAGGGAAGGACGGCGATGGTGATCGCACACCGCCTCTCCACCATCCGCAGCGCAGACCTGATCCTCGTGGTTGAGGACGGCTCGATCGTGGAGCGCGGTACGCACGAGGAACTGCTGGCTGTGGGTGGGCGTTACGAGGAATTGCACCGGACCCAATTCGCCGTGCAGAAGAATGATGCGGCCGATGAGGAAGCACTGAGCCGGACCTAGTCGCTGGGCTCGGTACCCCTGCCCCGAGCGCCTCGGAAAGTCGTCTCATCACGTTTCGTTTAATGGGGACTGATGACGACTTGATTGACTCTGACGAGCTCCAACGAGTCAACTGGACCCGGGGCAGTACCGCACGCCCCATTCGAACTGCTCCACGCCACGCCGGCACGAGCCCGTGGCCTGACAGTGCGCTTGGGTCACCAGGCCCCAGAGGCGCTGAGGCGCTGAGGAGGCACCATGTTCAAGCCATCTCGATCAATCACCACGGCCATGCCGTCGGATCTCGCTATCTCGCGCGCTGCGGCCCGTCGCCCGCTTGAAGAGGTTGCAGCCGACATGGGCATCGGTCCACACCTGCTGGAACCGCACGGAAGTGCAGCGTCGAAGATCTCCCTCGATGCGATCGATGAGCTCCGTGACCGTCCACGGGCCAAGTATGTCGTCGTCACCGCAATCACGCCGACTCCACTCGGGTCGGGCAAGACGACCACCGCGGTCGGGCTCGGTCAGGGCTTCCGGCACATCGACAAGCTCGGGATCGTCGCGATACGGCAGCCGTCGATGGGGCCGACGTTCGGCATCAAGGGCGGAGCCGCTGGTGGCGGCTACGCTCAGGTGGTCCCGATGGAGGCACTGAACCTGCACCTGACCGGCGACACGCACGCCGTTACCGCGGCCCACAATCTATTGTCGGCGATGATCGGCAACCACATCCACAAGGGAAACCGTCTCGGGTTCGACCCCCATGAGATCACCTGGCGACGTGTCCTCGACGTCAACGATCGCGAGCTGCGCACCATCATCACCGGGCTCGGCGGTCCTGACGACGGCAATCCGTTCCAATCCGGTTTCGACATCTCCGCAGCCAGCGAGGTGATGGCGTTGTTGTCGCTGTGCACGTCGTTGCGGGATCTCCGTGAACGGATGGGAAGAATCGTCGTCGGCTACAACCGCGGCGGCGAACCGGTGACCGCCGAGATGCTCAAGGCGGCCGGCGCCATGACCGCGATACTCAAGGACGCCATCAAGCCGAACCTGATGCAGACCGTGGAGCAGACGCCAGTGCTCGTCCACAGCGGTCCGTTCGGGAACATCGCCACCGGTAACTCCTCGGTCGTCGCCGATCTGATCGGCATCCATGCCGGCGACTACCTCATCACCGAGGCGGGGTTCGGTGCAGACATCGGCGCGGAAAAGTTCTTCAATATCAAGTGCCGTGCCTCCGGGCTGGCACCGGATGCCGCCGTCATCGTCGCGACCGTGCGTGACCTGAAAACTCACTCAAACAAGTACCGGGTCGTCGCCGGCCGACCGCTGCCACCGGAGATGCTCGCCGAGAATCCCGACGATGTCATCGCCGGGGCAGCGAACCTGCGCCGGCAGATCGCCAACATCCGACGGCACGGAGTGACGCCGGTCATTGCGGTGAACGCATTTCCCACCGACTACGACAGTGAGCATCAAGCGATCATGGACGTCGCGGCAGAGGAAGGTGTGCGCGCGGCGATCAGCTACCACTTCACCGAAGGCGGCAGGGGTGCGGTCGAGCTGGCCGAGGCGGTTGCGGAGGCCTGCGCTGAACCGTCGGGCTTCCACCGGCTCTATCCCGACGAACTTCCCTTGGTCGATAAGATCGATGTGATCGCGCGCGAGATGTACGGCGCCGACGGCTTGGACCTCTCGCCTCTGGCAGCTCGGCAACTCGACAAGTACGAGCGGGCAGGCTTCGGCAGCCTGCCGGTGTGCATCGCCAAGACACACCTGTCCCTGTCGGCCGACCCCAAAATCAAGGGAGCACCCACCGGGTGGCGACTGCCGGTGCGTGAGGTGCGTGCGTCGATCGGGGCCGGGTTCATCTATCCCATCTGCGGCGACATGCGCACCATGCCTGGTCTCTCGTCCGCACCGGCAGCCGAACGCATCGACATCGACGACAACGGCGAGATCGTCGGGTTGTCCTGATCGGCGGACCCGGCCGGGCACCCGGAGGACGGAGGTTCCAAGGCCGGCGCTCGGTCGCAGCCAGAACTATCCAAGTCACGGCGTGAGCCCCACAGCCGCGATCATGAGAATCCCTGCGCCGAGTTCCACGTTTGCCGCGGCCCAGGCTCTCGACGACGCGAACCCACCAAGGTCACCGAGGCACCCGTCGAAGCCGACCAAGCGGGCCGCCACACACCCGGAACCAAAGGCGAGCGGCATCGTCCAGAAGAGATGCAGACTGTATCGGCCAAATTAATTCCGCATGGACCGAAGGCAATTCTTTGCTTCTCGCGGCTGTGTCGACATGCCGCAAGACTAGGAGCAGCACGCCACGATCTCCGGCAATCTGGACCAACGAGACCGCATCGTACGTTGAAGGTTCTTCTTACGGGAAGACAATGGAGCCGTCGATTGACGACTCACTTTCTTCCATGCGCGCCTGCCACATTCGTCAGCGCAGGTCAATGACCACTGCTCGATCGAATCTGTTCCGCACAAAAGGACCGAGTCCGGCCATGATTACCTGCCTGCGCCACACGGCTATGCACGGGACGCTCGCTGCTCGCGACATCTGTCTATTCCTGGTCTTTTGCGAACGCCCGGTCGAGGAGAGCCGCGGTCGCCGGGTTCATTAGCTCGCTCCGCTGAATGTAGTGCTCCACCGTGATCTTCGTGTCCATGTGGCCGAGCAGCTCTGCGGCGAGTTCAATGCTGGCGTTGGCGTTGACCGCAGTCGCAACCGTGCGGCGGAACATGTGCGGGGTAACGCCCTCGATTCCTGCTCCCCCGAGCACGTGACACAACTGACGACGCACGTTCGCTGTGGTCAGCGGGGTGCCCGTCCCCGGGACTGGAACAGCAATTCATCCAGACCCATGCTGCCGACTTTGGCGAGCGGTCGGCGAACGGCGTCGGCGGTGAACGTGGGCAATGCCACGACGCGACGGGATTTGGCCGTTTGGGGTGGTCCTGCAGGAAGGTCAGCTCACCGTTGCGACTGACAATCGTCCCGGCGAGGCGGATGGACGGTACGGCGCTCGTGATATCGACGTCCCTGCGCCCGACGCGGCGTCGCCTTCTGCCGCAGTGCTCGTGGCCGGCTTCTGGACTCAGCTCTTCCCGAATATCCCCGCTGTCCATGGCGAGATAGTGTTCTTTTCATCGCCAGAAGGTGCTATCACCTTCTCGCGCAGCAGCCCAATGCGAGGGCTGCTGGTTGGCCTTCGGGCGAGACAAAAGGGCGCAAGAGTTAAGGCCGCCACGCGTTCCCCGCCAGCGGATCGCAGCTGTCGACTTTGCCCGGCGGCAGCTCCGATCCTTCAGGCCATCGGGTCGTCTCGGTCCAACAAACGCCCGTTAGCTGCACGACCCCCTGGAAATCGACGGTACTGAAATCGACATCATCAAGATTCGAACCAGTCAGGTCTACATCCCTTACGAGCGCGCCGGCGAAGATCGCTCCGCGCAAGTTGACCTCTCGCATAACCGTCCCATCAAAAAAAGCGGCCGTGAAGTCCGACTGGGACAAATCAGAGCCGGTGAAGTCCGATCCCAGGAACTGTGCGCCGGAGAAGTCATTTTTCGAATAAGACTCGAGGCCTCGATTCAAGCTGCGGGCTGAGGTTAGGTTGAACTGCGCCTTGCGAAAGTTGCTGCTAGTCAGTTCGGCGTCGTCGAGATTTGCATAGTTAATGTCTGCCTCTGGCATCGTCGCACTGACGATGCGGGCGGAGGTCATCGTCGTATTGCTCAGGTCGGCGTCGGTTAGATCTGCGCTTGTGAAGTCCACGCCGGACAACATCGAACGGGATAAATCGGCTCGCGGAAGGGTTAGCCCGGCCAGGTTCTGATCCTGCAGGTCGAGCCCGCTGAGGGGCGTATACCTCCGTGCCTCGAAATCGTCTGCCGCGGCTTCTTCGTCGACAACGTCGGCCGCCGCCCTGGTTTCAGCCAACGTGGCCGAGACAGAAATATCCCTAATGAAGCGAAGGTTCTCGACCCGCGCATCCCGCAATGCTCGTTCGTCGTCAATCAATTTCTGCCCCAGTAGCGACAGGCCGCCAACCAAAATTGCTACCATGAAGGCTATAACAAGATCCCTCACCCACCACTTCGAATCATCGGCTTTCAGCATCCGCTTCACCACCGCCACCATGCCCTCTCACGTCGCCCGGCGACTCTTTGAAGTCGCCGATAAATCGAAGCCGGCATCATTGATGCAACTGATACCAAGTTGCGCTCGAATATACAAGCGCATGCACAGGTGCGCGATGGGTCGTACTCTTCAAGCGACGACATCCACCCCCAAGTCAGATCGCGCTGACGCGTCTTGATTTGGTCCATCGGTACGACCTCGATCAGCTCGGCTCCGCATCCAGTTCCGGGCGTCCCACCCGTGCGATGACGAACTCGAGCATGAGGCACGCAGAACCCCAGATGAGAGGGAGCCGCCCCGGTGGCAGCACCGCGTTTAGTCCTCGTCTTTTGCGAATGCTCTGTCGAGGAGAGCCGCGGTCGCCGGGTTCACCAGCTCGCTCCGTTGGATGTAGTGCTGCACCGTGATCTTCGTGTCCGTGTGGCCAAGCAGCTCTGCGGCGAGTTCGATGTTGGCGTTGGCGTTGACCGCGATCGCAACCGTGCGGCGGAACATGTGCGGGGTAACGCCCTCGATTCCTGCTCCCCCGAGCACGTGACGCAATTGTCGACGCACGTTCGCGGTGGCCAGCGGTGTGCCGTCCCGGGATTGGAACAGCAGTTCATCCAGGCCCATGCTCCCGGCATTGGCAAGACGCCGGCGAACCGCGTCGGCGGTGAACGTGGGCAGTGCCACAACGCGACGCGACTTGGCGGTTTTGGGGTGGTCCTGCCGGAAGGTCTGTTCGCCGTTGCGGCTGATAATGGTGCCGGCCAGGCGTATGGACGGTATGGCGCTGGTGATGTCGATGTCCCGGCGGCGGATGGCCAGCACCTCGCCGATTCGGGCTGAGGTGCCGAGCATGACCTCGATGATCGCACCCAGTTGCCCGTCGGGCTTGGGGCCGGAGATGTGATCGGCGGCGCTCTCCCACTGGGCGATCGCCGCGCGGATCACGTTCACCTCGGGGGCCGTGAGCGCATCGGGGAGATGCGGCTCGCGGTACAGGCGGGACACGTGATCCATCGGATTGCTAGGGAGAATCTCATGACGAACTGCCAACTCAAGCGCCAGCCGTAGAACGACACGACCTTGCTTGGCCCGGCTGTGGGAGAGCTTCGCCAGCTGCTTGATGAAGTGATCGCAACGAGCGACACCTATCTCCCGCAGCGTGAGACTGCGGAACACGGGGAGCACGAGCGTGCGCATGTTGCGCTCGTACAGATTCCGGGTCGTTCTCGAGATTCGATTTTCCATATCGATGTCCTCGAGCCAGTACGTCGCCAAGTCCTCGAACGAGCTGTCCGGCGTCAGCGACGTGTTCGTCGGCTGCTGCAGGTATCTCGTCGTGAGCTTGCTCTTCAGCGATCGCTCAGCAGCCCGGGCGGTGTCGCCGGTGGCCTGAACCTGGCGTGTCTGACCGTCCCAGTCCCGGTAGCGGGTCCGAGCCTCGAATCGGCCGGACGGCGCCACCCGGATGGTGATGTCCCCGAAGGTGCTGATCGTCAACCGTGGCCGCGACACTTCAGCTCACCGCCGATCGGTGCGCCGCGGCGGGCTGGACGGCTCCCGCTGCTCGGCAATCCAGGCCCGCACGTCGGAGATGGCGAACTTCAGGTGTTTGCCGAACCGGTAGGCCGTGGGGCCTTTGCCGTGCACACGCCAGTCGTAGACCGTGGAGATCGGTATGCCCAAGTAGGACGCCAGCTCGTTGATGTCCATCAAGGGTTCCAGACCCCACGCGTCGGTAGAGGGGATATCGGAGGAGGTTGGGTATTCGTTGTGGATGCTCATACCCAGAAGGTGCGCACCGCAATCCCGGAATATTGGGATGGACCGAAAACGACGTCGGCGCCTCGGATGGGAAGGCCGTTTCAACGGCTCCGGAAAGGAGTAAAAGATGGGTTTGTGATGGGGTAGTCAAATCTCTAACCAAAAAAGTCCCGGAAACCCTTGAGTTTCCGGGACATTTGGTCGGGCTGACAGGATTTGAACCTGCGACCCCTTGACCCCCAGTCAAGTGCGCTACCAAGCTGCGCCACAGCCCGCCGCTCCTGCAACGATTCCAGCGAACAGAACCAGCAGGAGACAACTTGAATATCTTACCGCGTCTGGGAACCACTCGCGCACCGTCTGGGCCGTGGAGGGAAAGTCGCGGTGCTGAACCGAGCACGGGCGACCGATGCAGTGGCACAGCGACGGCGCGGGCGGAGCGTGAGCGCATGCCGGCAGACAGCGAGATCAGGATCGAAGCCGCCGCATCCGTGCTGCGGGAAGACGTGAGCCAGGTGTTCGCCACCCGCGACGACGCGGCACGATGCTGGTGCCAGTACTTCAAGCTACCGAACCGGGAGTTCCAGAACGCTACAGCGCAAGCGTGCGCCGGGATGCTGCGGGAGCAGGTGCAGGCCAGCGCGCCCGGGCCGGGCGTCATCGCGTTTCTCGACGGAGAGCCGGTCGGTTGGTGCGCGGTTGAGCCGAAGCCGGCGTATTCGCGGCTGCAACGGGCGACGGTGGTCACCGTGGGCAAACGGCAGAAGCCTGACGACGCATCCGTGTGGCCGGTCACATGCTTCGTGGTGCGGGTCGGAATCGGCGGCGCGGAGTTGCGGCGGCGCTGCTGTGCGCGGCTGTCGCCCAGGCCCGCGGCGCGGGTGCGGAAAGGATGGGTCGTAATGGAGCTGGTGGTTCAGACGACCGAAAAGGCCCCGACCGGGAGATGAGACATCTCCCGGACGGGGCCTTGTGACGCGCGGAGTGGCTAGCGCTTGCGCTTCTCGCGCACGCGCATGCTGATGTTGATCGGGCTTCCCTCGAAGCCATAGACCTCGCGCAGACGACGCTGGATGTAGCGACGGTAGCCCGGGTCGAGGAACCCGGTGGTGAAGATGACGAAGGTCGGCGGGCGGCTCGACGCCTGGGTGCCGAACAGGATGCGGGGCTGCTTGCCGCTGCGCACGGGGTGCGGGTGCGACGCGGCCAGCTCGGCGAGGAACGCGTTGAACTTGCCGGTGGCGATGCGGGTGTCCCAGGCTTCGAGAGCGGTCTCGAGGGCCGGAACGAGCTTCTCCATGTGGCGGCCGGTTTTGGCCGAGATGTTTACCCGCGGCGCCCAGGAAACGTGCGCCAGGTCCTGCTCGATCTCACGTTCCAGGTAGCGACGACGGTCGTCATCGATCTGGTCCCACTTGTTGAAGGCCAGCACGAGGGCGCGACCGGATTCGAGCACCAGGTCGATCACGCGCACGTCCTGCTCGCTGATCACCTCGGTCACGTCGATCAGGACCACGGCCACCTCGGCCTTTTCGAGGGCGGCGCTGGTGCGCAGTGAGGCGTAGAAGTCGGCGCCCTGCGAGAGGTGCACGCGACGACGGATGCCGGCCGTGTCGACAAAGCGCCACACCCTGCCGCCGAGCTCAACCTGCTCGTCGACGGGGTCGCGCGTGGTGCCGGCGAGCTCGTTGACGACAACGCGCTCCTCGCCGACGACCTTGTTCAGAAGGCTCGACTTGCCCACGTTCGGTCGGCCGAGGATCGCGACGCGGCGCGGTCCGCCGACTTCCTGCTTGGCGACGGCGGAGATCTCGGGGAGTTCCTCGAGGATCGCGTCGAGCAGGTCGGCGACGCCGCGGCCGTGCAGGGCCGAGACAGGCCAGGGCTGGCCGAGGCCGAGCGCCCAGAGGCTCGCGGCCTCCGGCTCCTGGCGGATGTCGTCGACCTTGTTGGCGACGAGGAAGACGGGCTTGCCGGCCTTGCGCAGCAGGCGCACGACGGCCTCGTCGGTGGAGGTCGGTCCCACGTTGGCGTCGACGACGAACATGACGACGTCGCAAAGTTCGATGGCCAGCTCGGCCTGCGCGGCGACGGATGCGTCGATGCCCTTGGCGTCGGGCTCCCAGCCGCCGGTGTCGACGAGGCTGAAGCGGCGTTCGTGCCATTCACCCTTGTAGGTGACGCGGTCGCGGGTCACCCCGGGGGTGTCCTCCACGACGGCCTCACGGCGGCCGAGGATGCGGTTCACGAGCGCGGACTTGCCCACGTTCGGGCGGCCGACGATGGCGATGACCGGCAGGGCCGGCAGGTATTGGATGGCGTCGGGGTCTTCCGTCACCGTGTCAAGAACGTCGAAGTCCTCGTCCGCGAGGTCGTACTCGTTCAATCCGGTGCGGAGGGCGGCGGCGCGCTGCGTCACCAGGTCGTCGTCGAGATCGTCCAGGCGCGTCACCAGTTCGGTGTCGGGGTCGGGGATCGTGTCGTCGAAGTCGTTGTTGTTGGTCATGCGATGGCCTCGCGGTAGGTATTGATGACGTCGAGGACCGCGTCAATGGTCTGTTCGAAGTCGAGATGGGTGGAGTCGACGGTGGTCACACCGTCTGCGGCGCTCATGAATTCGACAACCTGTGAGTCAGCGTGATCCCTGGATCGCAGCTGTTCCGCCACGGTGTCAGTCGATTGGGTCGATATTTCCGCAGAGCGCCTAGTCATTCTAGCCTCCTCGGAAGCCGTGAGCAGTATGCGGATCTCGGCGGTGGGAGCGACCACGGTGGTGATGTCCCGGCCCTCGATCACGATTCCGGTGCGCTTGGAGCTTGCCGCGATGGCGCGAAACAGCTCCGTCAGGTGCGTGCGCACCTCCGGGATGCGGGCCACGGAGCTGACGATGGCGGAGACGGCGGGGTCGCGGATCGCGTCGGTGACATCCGCCCGGCCGACCCGAACGACGTGCTCGTCGGGGGCGATGCCGATGGAGTAGTCGAAGTCGCCCAGGGCGGCCACGACGGCGTCGGTGTGCTCCGGGTCGATGCCCCGGTCGCTGACGAACCAGGCGAAGGCCCGGTACGCGGCGCCCGTGTCGAGGTAGTCGAAGCCGATGCGCCTGGCGGCGGCGCGGCTGACGCTGGACTTGCCGCTGCCGGCCGGCCCGTCGATGGCGACGATGTGGGGGCTTGAGTGACGACCCATGATTAACCAGCAATCCGCCAGCCGCGGGCGGCCAGCTCTTCGGTGAGGCGACCAACGGCCTCAGGGAGTACAGAAATTTCGGCCAGGCCCAGTTGGGCGCCCGGTGAGTGCTCGAGGCGGAGGTCTTCGAGGTTGACCCCGACCTCGCCGACCTCGTTGAGGAGTCGGGCAAGCTGCCCGGGGGTGTCGTCGACCATCACGCTCAGCGACACGAAGCGGCGGTCCTGGCCGTGCTTGCCGGGCAGGCGGGCCACCCCGGCGTTGCCGCCGGCGAGTTCCTCGGCCACCTTGCGGCGCGCGCCCGGTGCGGCGGGGGCTTCCAAGGCGTCGATGAAGCGGTCGAGGTCGTCGCGGTAGGCCAGCAGGATGTCCCGCACGGGTTCGGCGTTCGCGCCGAGGATCTGCACCCACAGCTCGGGGTCGCTGGCCGCGACGCGGGTCACGTCGCGCAGACCCTGGCCGGCGAGGTTCAGGGCCGAGCCGGCGGCATCCGTCAACCGGCGCGCCATGATCGTGGAGACAACCTGCGGCACATGGGAAATGAGCGCCACCGCACTGTCGTGCTCCTCGGGGCTCATCTCGACCAGGATCGCGCCGAGGTCGAGGATCAAGTCGTCGATCGCGGTGGCCTGCTGGTAGCTGATCGCGTCGTGCGCGGCCACCACCCAGGGGCGCCCGACGAAGAGGTCGGCGCGGCCGGCGAGGGGTCCCCCGCGTTCTCGGCCGGCCATCGGGTGACCGCCGATGTAGCGGGACACGTCGGCCCCCAGTGCGCGGAGCTCCTGCAGCGGGGCGAGCTTGACGCTTGCGACATCCGTCACGATCGCCTGCGGGTGGGCGGCCAGTTCGCGCGCGACGATCTCGGCCGTCACGTCGGGCGGCACGCACACCACGATCAGCTGCGGCAGGTCGCCGAAAGTGGCGGCGCGGCCGGCGCCGTAGTCGACGGCGATGCTGAGGTTGGTCGGCGACGCGTCGGCGAGGATGACATCGATGCCGCGCGCGCGGAGGCCCAGGCCGATGCTGGTGCCGAGCAGGCCGGTGCCCACGACGCGCACGGGCCCGATCAGGCGAGATTCAACCACTGGAACTCCTGACCTGGGCCTAGATCTTGGTTTCGGCCCGCGACACGGTGAGCAGCTGCCCGAGTTCGACCTTGGTCAGGTCGCGCACGGCGCCCACGCGCAGTGTGCCGAGGTGCAGCGGGCCGAACTGGCGGCGCACGAGGTCGACGACGGGGTGGCCGACGGACTCCATCATGCGGCGCACGATGCGGTTGCGGCCGGAGTGCAGGGTGAGCTCGACCAGGCTGAAGCCGTCGCCGGGAGGGCTGGTCAGGATGCGCGCCTTGTCGGCGGAGATGGGCCCGTCGTCGAGTTCGATGCCGCTCTGCAGCAGCTGGATGGTCTGCGCCGACACGCGGCCCTCGACCTTGGCGATGTAGGTCTTCAAGACCCCGAACGACGGATGCGCGAGCACGTGCGCGAGATCGCCGTCGTTGGTCAGGATCAGCAGGCCGCTCGTCATCGCGTCGAGGCGGCCCACGTTGAACAGGCGCTCCTCGAACTGGTCGGTGAACTCGCGCAGGTCGGGGCGTCCACTCTCGTCCTGCATCGACGAGACGACGCCGACGGGCTTGTTCAGCATCACGTAGCGGCGGCTGGTGTCCAGCTGCACGGCGACGTTGTCGACCATGATCAGGTCGGAATCGGGGTGGATCCGGCGGCCCAGCTCGGTGACGACCTTGCCGTTCACGCGCACGCGGCCGGCGGCGATCATCTCCTCGGAGACCCGTCGGGACGCGACGCCCGCGGAGGCCATGACCTTCTGCAGGCGCACGCCGTCGGCGGCGGCCTCGAGATTGGTGGGTGTCCCCTGAATCCCCTGGTTGTCGGTTGTCATGGCAATTCCTCAAATCCGTTCGCGCCGTCATTGAGCAACGGCGATAGGTATGGCAACTCGTCGAGCGAGTTGATTCCGAGCTGGGCTAGCAGAAGGTCTGTGGTGCCGTAATTGATCGCACCGGTCTCACTGTCGGTGAACGCTTCGGTGATCAGACCGCGGCCGAGCAGTGTGCGCACGACCGAATCCACATTAACGGCACGAATCGAGGCTACAGCCCCGCGGCTGATCGGTTGCTTGTAGGCGATCACGGCGAGGGTCTCCAGGGCCGCCTGCGAAAGCCGGCTCGGGTTCTGGGTGACCACGAAGTCGGCCACGGTCACATCGTGCTCGGGCCGCACGTAGATGCGCCAGCCGCCGGCCACCTCGCGCAGCTCGAAGCCGCGGCGCACGGTGCCGGCGAGGCCGTCGAAGTCGGCCACGAGCCGGGCGACGGATGCGCGCACCTCGCCCAGCGTGGCGTCGACGGCCGCGGCGAGCTGCAGCAGCCCCTGCGGTTCGTCGGCGACCATCAGGATGGCCTCGAGGGTGCGCTCGAGCGGGGGGCGCGGGGCATCCGTGCCCTCTGTGCTTTCTGTGTTCTCTGCGTTCTCTGCTGCGGGGGCGGTTTCACTGCTCATAGTCGTGTCACTGCTCATAGTCGTGTCACTGCTCATAGTCGGCTCCGAGGTTGGCGAGGGTGTCATCGGTCCAGGTCTCGGCACTCCAGTGCAGGCTGAGGTCGCCGAGCGGCACGAGCTGGTCGAAAGAGATGGCGTCGAGGCGGTACAGCTCGAGCACGGCCAGGAAACGGGCGATCACGACGCCCTTCACCTCGGCGCTCACGATCAGCTCGCGGAACGTGAGCGTGTCGACGGCGCGCAGCATCCGTACCACGTAGGCCGCCTGTTCACGGATGCTGACCAGCGGCGCGTGCAGGTGGTCGAGCCCCACGCCGGGCAGAACCCGCGGGGTGAGTGCGAGGGCGGCCAGGGCGGCGAAGTCGCCGAGGGAGAGAGTCCAGACCAGCTCGGGAGTCTGGCGGCGGAATTTCTCCTCCAGCCGCACCGCCCGCACGTGCCGGGTGGACTCGGCGTCGAGCCGGCCCTGGAACCAGGCGCTCGCGCTCTTGAAGGCCCGGTACTGCAGTAGCCGGGCGAACAGCAGGTCGCGGGCCTCGAGCAGAGCCACGTCTTCGGCGTCGACAAGCTCACCCTGCGGCAGCAGCCCGACGACCTTGAGGTCGAGCAGGGTGGCCGCGACCACCAGGAATTCGGTGGCCTGGTCGAGCTCTTCGTCCTGGTCGAGGCCGCGCAGGTAGGCGATGAACTCGTCGGTGACCCGGCTCAGGGAGATCTCGGTGATGTCGAGTTCGTGCTTGCCGATCAGGGACAGGAGCAGATCGAACGGACCCTCGAAGTTGCCGAGGGCCACCGAAAACGACTTCGGTGCGTCTGCGTCAGGCGACGGCGCCACGCTGGATCAGTTCCCGCGCCGCCTGCTTGTAGGCCTTGGCGGCCGCGTGCTCGGGTGCGAATTCGGTGATCGGGACGCCGGCGACGCTCGCGTCGGGGAACTTGACCGTGCGGCCGATGACCGTCTCGAGCACACTGTCGCCGAACGCGTCGACGACCCTCTCGAGCACCTCACGGGAGTGCAGGGTGCGGGAGTCGAACATGGTCGCCAGGATGCCGTCGAGTTCGATGGCCGGGTTGAGCCGGTCACGCACCTTGTCGATGGTCTCGATCAGGAGCGCCACACCGCGGAGGGCGAAAAACTCGCACTCGAGCGGAATGAGCACACCGTGGCTGGCCGTGAGCGCGTTGACGGTGAGGATACCCAGCGACGGCTGGCAGTCGATCAGGATGACGTCGTAGTCGCCGGAGATCTTGCGCAGCACGCGGGCCAGGATCTGCTCGCGGGCGACCTCGTTGACGAGGTGCACCTCCGCGGCGGACAGGTCGATGTTGGCCGGGATGATGTCGAGGTTGTGCACCGACGTCTTCTGGATGGCGTCGTGCGGGCTGACCGAGCCGCTCAGCAGCAGGTCGTAGATGGTGGTGACGTCGTGGGTGGGCACACCGAGACCGGCGGAGAGGGCGCCTTGCGGGTCGAAGTCGATGGCCAGCACGCGGCGGCCGTAGCCGGCGAGGGCGGCACCCAAGTTGATGGTGGTCGTCGTCTTGCCGACGCCGCCCTTCTGGTTGCACAGCGAAATGATGCGCGCCGGGCCATGACTGGGCAGAACCGCGGGTTCATCGAAGTCGCGCTTGGGTCGACCGGTCGCACCGACCGGTACCTCGTCTAAACCGGAAAGTCGTGTCCGGTCATCCTGCTTGCGCGCCACTGAGATGCCCTCGATCCGTCTCACACCTGTCACTGTCCCCACTGTAGCGATCGGATCGGGCATGTTGCGGCACGGATCGCCGAAAACCGCAGGTCTGCCGCGTGAATCCGGCGTGTCTCGGCCTGTCATCGGCCTGTCATCGGTCCGTCATCGGTCTCTGATCTGTGGAACCGGGTGAGTCACAGGCTCTTGCGTTAAGATTTTCAAGTGCCTCAGCCATTTACGCCCCTCCGAATCGCGCTCGTTTGCCTGCACACGTCCCCAGGAGCTGAGCCGGGCTCGGGCGACGCCGGGGGCATGAACGTGGTCGTGCGGCACCAGGCGGAGGCTCTCGCCTCCGCCGGCCACCACGTCGATATCCTCACCCGTCGCTCCTCCCCCGTGTCGAAGACGATGCAGTTGAGCCCCGGGGTGACGCTCCGCTTTCTCGAGGCCGGACCGGCCCGTCCCGTGCCGAAGGGCGACCACGAGGAGTTCATCGAGGCGTTCCGCGTGCAGATGGATGCGCTGGGACCCTACGACGTCATCCACTCGCACCATTGGTTCTCGGGTATGGCGGCGCTCCCGCTCGCGCGCCGCCGGGGCATCCCGCACGTGCAGAGCTTCCACAGCATCGCGGCCGACGCGTCGACGCCGTTGTCGGCCGGCGAACGCCCCGAGTCCCCCGGGCGCATGGCTGGCGAGGCCTGGCTGGCGCAGGAGTCGGATGCCCTGGTCGCAATCAGCGAGTCCGAGGCCGACACCATCGTGCAGCGGCTCGGCGGTGCGCCCGAGCGCATCTCGATCGTGCTGCCGGGGGTGGACGGGATTCTGTTCCGGCCCACGGACATCCGGACTGTGGGTGCCGCCGCGGTTGGGGCTGCCGAACTTTCTGGACCGATCGACATCCGCGGGTACGCGATCGTCGCGGGGCGCCTGCAGCCGCTGAAGGGCCTCGACCTCGCGATCGAGGCGATCGCGGCCGTGCCGGAGCCGATCCGGCCCGAACTCGTGATCGCCGGCGACGCGTCAGCCGACTACGACGGCTATATCGACGAGCTTCGGTCCCTCGCGGCCCGGCACGGAATCGAGCGCAACGTGCGTTTCGTGGGTCCGCAGTCCCGCGTGGACCTGGCCCTGCTGCTGAGCGGCGCCCGGGTTGTGCTCGTACCCTCGCACTCTGAAACGTATGGGCTCGTGGCGCTGGAAGCGGCCGCGAGCGGTGTTCCCGTCGTCGCCGCGGCGGCCGGCGGACTGCGCGAGGCGGTGCTCGACGGCGACACCGGCGTGGTGCTGGACTCGCGCGATCCGAAGGTCTGGGCCGGCGCGCTCACGCAGATTCTCTCGAACCCCGCGTTCGCCCGGCGTCTGTCGCTCGCCGCGCGCGAGCGGGCCGAGCACCTGGACTGGCCGCGGTCGGCAGAAGGCCTCGTGACCGTGTACCGGTCGCTGGTGCGCCCCGGTGCCGGCGACCGCCGCCCCTCGCTGCTCAGCGCGTGAGTCTGCTGGACGGTGTTCCCACTGTTCTGTTCGTGCACGCTCATCCCGATGACGAAACCATTGCAACGGGTGCGCTGATTGCGGAAATGGCGGCCCGGGGCATCCAGGTGTCGTTGCTGACCGCCACGCGCGGCGAGCAGGGTGAGGTCGTGCAGGGCCTGCTCTCTGGGCTGGCGGGCACGGATGCTCTCACCCGGGAACGCGAGCGGGAGCTCGCCTGCGCCGCGGCGGCCCTCGGCATCGGTTTCGCGGATCGGTTCTGGCTGGGCACGCCGCCCGCGCGCGCCGCGGGCCTCGCGCCGCGCGCGTACCGGGACTCGGGCATGACCTGGATTCGTCCGGGGCTGGCCGGGCCGGCCGACGACATCGACGGCGACGCCCTGGTGCGGGCGCCCCTGGCCGAAGTGACCGCGGATGTGGCCGCGCTGATCGGGCAGCTTCGGCCTGCCCTCGTGATCAGCTACGACAACGGTGGCGGGTACGGGCATCCGGATCACGTGCGCATGCATGAGGCGGCGCTGGCCGGCAGCCGGGCGGCGGGGGTCGCGTTTGCCGAGGTGGTGCAGGTGGGGGTGGATGGTGCTACATCGGGTGCGGGTGTTGCGGGTGCGGGTGCGGGTGCGGGTGCGGCCGAGTGGTTCGACCTGTCGGCGCACCTCGCGACGGTCACGGCTGCCCTGCGCTGCCACGCGAGCCAGCTCACCGTCGACGAGGGCGGTGGCCACATCGTGCACTCCGGCGGGCAGCGCGAGCCGATCATCACTGTGGTGGGGCTGCGCCTGCTCTGAGGTCGGCCGCACCGACCTGCGCCCGTCTGCGGGATCTGCACTGGCTTCCGCTGGTCAGCCGCCGGCCTGGTGTGTAGCCCCTCGTGCATAACTCCTGCAAATCCTGCAGAATAGGCCCGAAAACACGGTGGAACCGGCTCCCGGCAGCCAAATTGCAGGAGTTATGCCAGGGACGGCGCCGAGACTCCGACGGGTGGCGACGCGGGTGACGACGCGGGTGACGGATGCCCCGCGCGGCGGACCCGGCCGCAACTGTTGCCGTTCCGGACAATTGTTGCCGGTACGTGGGCAACAGTTGTCCGGAGCGGCAACAGTTAGGCGGGGTTTGGCTACGCATCCCGGACCGGCGGGGCCGCCGCAGCCCAGAGCGGGGGCGGCTCTCGACAGCCGGCGTCACGTAACCTCGGGGATAATCGCGACACGCCGCATTCGGTGGCCGCTCGACCGGCGGGTTCCGAAAAACTCCGAAGCTAGCGACGGTGACGGATGCCGATGGGCGGGTTCGAGGGCCAGGTCACCGGGTTTCGGGAGGCTCAACCACCGGCGGGGCAGCCGCAGCCGCAGCCGCGAGCGTGGGCGGCTCTCGGCATCCGTCGTCACGTAACTTCGGAGAAAACGCGAGACGCAGCCTTCGGTGGCCGCTCGAACGGAATGTCCCGGAAAGCTCAAACGTCAGCGGCGCGCGGCGGCCCCGGCCGCCACTGTTGCCGTTCCGGACAGTTGTTGCCGGTACACGGGCAACAGTTGTCCGAAACGGGAACAGTCAGGCGGGGTTGAGCTCGTCCAGGACCGGCGGGGGCTCAACCACCACCGTGGGTGACTCAACCAACGGGGGGACGGAACGGGACACCCGCGCCCGCGGATGCGCCGTCGTGTACATGTCGCGCAGGGTATCCGCGGTGACGAGCGTGTAGATCTGGGTGGTGGCCACCGAGGAGTGGCCGAGCAACTCCTGCACCACGCGCACATCGGCCCCGCCCTCGAGCAGGTGCGTCGCGAAGGAGTGCCGCAGCGTGTGCGGCGAAACATGCCCCTCGAGGCCGGCGCGTTCGGCCGCAGCCCGGATGATCAACCACGCGTTCTGCCGGCTGAGCCTCTTGCCGCGAAGGCCCAGGAACAGGGCCGGCGTCGCCGGTCCACGGGCGGAGAGCAGCGGTCTCCCCCGCACCAGAAACGTGTCGATGGCCGCGCGCGCGTAACTGCCGACCGGCACGATGCGCTGTTTGTCGCCCTTGCCGGTGAGGCGCACCACCTCGGGGTCGAGCACATCGTCCACATTGAGGTTGACCACCTCCGAGACGCGGGCGCCCGTGGCGTAGAGCAGCTCGAGCAGCGCCTTGTCGCGCAGGTTGTGCACCTCGTCGCCGTCCGTCGCCGCGAGCAACAGCGTGACCTGCTCGATCGAAATTGCCTTGGGCAGCCGGGTGCCGAGCTTGGGCGGCTTGGACTCGTGGGCGACATCGGTGTCGACCACGCCCTCCTCGAGCAGAAATCGGTGAAACCCGCGCACGGTCGAGAGGATGCGCGCGATCGACGCCGCGGTCAGCGGCGACTCCTCGCGGGATCCCAAGAACCGCACGTAGTCGGAGACGTGCTGCCGGGTGACGTCGGCAAGTCCGGTCAACCCGACCGCGGCAAGCCACCGGCTGTAGATGGCCAGGTCACGCCGGTAGGCGGACACCGTATTGGTGCTCAGGCCGCGCTCGATCGCGACGTGCCGCAGATACGAGTCCACGGCCGCCGCGACGACCCCACCGGCAACTCCCGGTGCAGGCGGACCGCCCAAACCCGCGACGCCCCGGCCAGCAGGAACACCAGCCGCACCGCTCACACCACCAGACGAGGCCAACCGGTCACACCGTGTGGTCCCAATTGACCGGATGCCGCGGCCACGGCTCATCCGCCGCCCCGAGGGTGCTCCAGCCGCGCGCGCGGGCTGCCTGGGCGGCGAGCACCCCGATCACCAGCGACGGGTTCTGCACCCGGCGGGCCAGCACGGCATCGACGCAGTCATCAAGCGGCACCCAGCGCACCTCGATGTCGGCTTCCTCCTCGGTGCGCTCGAAGATCTCCGGAGCCGCGGCGAGGCCGCGCGCCAGGTAGATGCGGATGACCTCATTGCTGCCGCCGGGCGAGGTGGCGAACTCACCGAGCACATTCCACTCGGTGGCGACGAGGTCGGTCTCCTCGGCCAGCTCGCGCTGCGCTCCGACGAGTGGATGCTCGCCGTCTTCGTCGAGCAACCCGGCCGGCAGCTCCCAGTCGCGCGTGCGCACGGGGTGCCGGTACTGCTTGATCAGCAGCACCTGGTTGTGCTCGTCGAGGGCGAGGATCGCCACGGCGCCCGGGTGGTCCAGGTACTCGCGATTGATGCGGGAGCCGTTATAGCCGAAGGTGTCGCGGCGGACACCCCACACCTTGCCGTCGAAAACGATCGCGCTGTCCGAGACCGCCGCGAAGGCCGGCTCATCCGCCAGCGGGGCGGAGGCCGATTCGCCGGACTTCTCGGCGGTCACAGGAGCGGTCACGTTGGCGGCGGGCACAGACGGGTGGGTCACGGCTCAGGCTTCTTCCTTGGCTTCGACCTCGAACAGGCGGCTGGCCTGCTGGCGGTCCAGGGCCGCGCTGATCAGGCCGCGGAACAACGGATGCGCGTGGCTGGGCCGGCTGCGCAGCTCCGGGTGCGCCTGCGTGCCCACGTAGAACGGGTGCTCCTCGCGCTTCAGCTCGACGTACTCGACCAGGTGGCGGTCGGGTGAGGTGCCCGAGAACCACAGTCCGGCATCCGCGATCTGAGAGCGGAACGCGTTGTTGACCTCGTAGCGGTGGCGGTGACGTTCGGACGCCTCGGAGGCACCGTAGAGCTCGGCCACGATGGATCCCTCGGCCAGAACGGCCGGGTAGAGACCCAGGCGCATGGTGCCACCCAGGTCGCCGCCCGCGATGATCTCGACCTGCTCTTCCATGGTCGCGACCACCGGGAACTCGGTGTCCTCGTCGAACTCCGAGGAGGATGCGCCGGTGAGGCCGGCCTTGTTGCGGGCGTATTCGATGACCATGCACTGCAGGCCAAGGCAGAGGCCGAGCACGGGGATGCCGTTCTCGCGGGCGAACTTGAGGGCGCCGAGCTTGCCCTCGATGCCGCGCACGCCGAAGCCGCCGGGAACGCAGATGCCGTCGAGCTCACCGAGCAGGCGGTTCGCGCCCTCCTCGGTCTCGCAGTCGTCGGAGGCGATCCAGGTGACTTGGACCCTGGTCTGGTTGGCGAATCCGCCGGCGCGCAGCGCTTCGGTGACCGACAGGTAGGCGTCGGGCAGGTCGATGTACTTGCCGACCAGCCCGATGGTGACGGTGTGCTGGGGCTCGCGCACGGCGTCGAGCACCTTCTGCCAACCGGTCCAGTCCACGCTGGTGACGGGCAGGCCGAGGCGGTCGGTGATGTACTTGTCCAGGCCCTGCTCGTGCAGCATGGTGGGGATCTCGTAAATGCTCGGCACGTCGACCGCGTTGACCACGGCGTCTTCGTCGACGTCGCACATCAGCGCGATCTTGCGCTTGTTCGAGTCGGAGACGGGCCGGTCGCTGCGCAGCACGAGCGCATCCGGCTGGATGCCGATGGAACGCAGGGCGGCGACGGAGTGCTGGGTGGGCTTGGTCTTCTGCTCCCCCGCGGCGCCGAGGAACGGCACCAGCGAGACGTGCACGAAGAAGACGTTGTTGCGGCCGAGTTCGTGGCGCACCTGGCGTGCCGCCTCGAGGAACGGCTGGGACTCGATGTCGCCGACCGTGCCGCCGATCTCGGAGATGATCACGTCGGGGCGCAACTCGTCGCTGGCCTGCAGGCGCATGCGGCGCTTGATCTCGTCGGTGATGTGCGGGATGACCTGCACGGTGTCGCCGAGGTACTCGCCGCGGCGTTCCTTGGCGATCACCTGCGAGTAGACCTGACCGGTCGTGACGTTCGCGGCCTGGTTGAGGTTGATGTCGAGGAACCGTTCGTAGTGTCCGATGTCCAGGTCGGTCTCAGCACCGTCGTCGGTCACGAAGACCTCGCCGTGCTGGAACGGGTTCATCGTGCCGGGGTCCACGTTGAGATAGGGGTCGAGCTTCTGCATGACCACGCGGAGACCGCTGGCCGTGAGGAGATTGCCGAGGCTTGCCGCCGTCAGGCCCTTGCCCAAAGAAGAAACGACACCACCGGTCACAAAAATGTGTCGTGTCGTGTCGTTGCGTACTGATTCGTCCGTGCTTTTATTTTCCACCACGGGCTTCGACTCTAGCATTGAGGGCTGACCTATCGGTTGGCGCGGGCGAGGTTCATGAGCTCCCGGGCATGTTCGAGTCCGCTCGCGGAATCGGGCAGGCCGGAGAGCAGGCGGGCCATTTCGGCGGCACGCTCGTCGCCGTGCAGCTGGCGCACGCTGCTGGCGGTGACGGAGCCGTCGCTGTCCTTGACGACGCTGAGGTGGTTGCCGGCGAACGCGGCCACCTGGGCAAGGTGGGTGACCACGATAACCTGGGCGGTTTCGGCGAGCCGGGCCAGCCGGCGGCCGATCTCGATCGCCGCGGCGCCGCCCACGCCGGCGTCGACCTCGTCGAAGACGAAGGTCGGCACCGGGTCGGCCTGGTTGATGACGACCTCGATCGCAAGCATCACCCGGGACACTTCGCCACCGGAGGCCCCGCGCGCCAGCGACCGTGGCTCCGCCCCCGCGTGCGGGCGCAGGAGAATCTTCACGAGGTCGCGTCCGGTGGCGGTGATCTCGGCCCGGCCGTCGACCTCGACCAGCAGCGACGCGTTCGGCATGGCCAGGGCGGCCAGTTCGGCTGTGACGGCCGCACCCAGGGCCTCCGCGGCAGCGCGACGGATGCCGGTGAGCTGGTCGGCGAGGCCGTCAGTCGACTGGCGTGCGGCATCCGTTTCGGTGCGGAGCGTGTCTATGCGGTCGGAGTCGCTGTCGAGTTCGAGCAGACGGGCACTGCCGGTGTCGAGAAAGTCGATGGCCTCGTCAAGGCCGCCCGCGTACTTGCGGGCCAGGCCGGTGAGCTCCGAGCGGCGCTCCTGCACGACCTCGAGTTCGCGGGCGCCATCGGCGTCGAGGCCGGCCAGGTAGCTGGAGAGCTGCGCGGCGATGTCGGCAACCAGGAAGCCGGCGTTCGCGAGTGCCTCGGCAAGGGGCGGCAGGGCCGGGTCGTGCTCCCCGGCCCGTTCGAGCTGGCGCCGGGCGGACTCGAGCAGGGCGACAGCGTCGGGCATCTCGTCGGGGTTCTCCTCCGCCGAGAGCAACTCCCGGGCCTGGGCGGCCGCGATGCGCAGCTCCTCGAGGTTGCCGAGGCGTTCGGCGCGTTCGCTGAGCGACTCGTCTTCGCCGCGTTGGGGGGCGACGAGTTCGATCTCGTCGATGGCGGCGCGCAGCGTGTCGGCCTCGCGGGCGCGCTGGTCCTGCTCGTCGACGAGTCGGTCGAGCTCACTCTGAAGGCCCTGCCAGCGGTAGTAGGCCCTCTGGAACAGGTCGAGGGTTTCGGCGAGCGTCGGCCCGGCGAAGCGGTCCAGGGCTGCAGCCTGGGCGACGGCCGAACGCAGACGCACCTGGTCGGACTGGCCGTGCACGACCACGAGGTCGCCGCCGAGGTCGCTGAGCACGCCGGCGGGGGCGCTGCGCCCGCCGACCACGGCCCGGCTGCGTCCCTCCGCGGACACCGAGCGGCTGAGGATGAGTTCGGGGCCGTCGAGGTCTCCCCCGGCGTCCCGCACGCGGGTCGCGACGGTGCCGTCGGCGGGGATCAGCCAGCGGCCCTCCACCCAGCTCTGCGACTGGCCCTGGCGCACGAGACCGGGATCGGCACGCTGGCCGAGCAGCAGGCCGAGCGCGGTGACGACCATGGTTTTGCCGGCGCCGGTCTCGCCCGTCACGGCGGTGAAGCCGGGGCCGAGCGGCAGGGTGGCCTCGGCAATGACACCGAGGTCACGGATGACGAGCTCCTCGATCATGCGGAACGCCTATTCACGGCCGACCGGGCCTCTCCAACCCGTGACGGGCAGGTTGAATTTGTTGACCAGTCGGTCGGTGAACGGGCCGCTATGCAGGCGGGCCAGCCGAACGGGAATCGGTGAACGGCGCACGATCACACGGGAGCCCGGCGGCAGGTCGTGCACGCGGCGACCGTCGGCGCAGAGCACCGCGGCCCCGCCGGTGCGGGCGAGCACCTCCACGGCGAGCGACGAGTCCGGGCCCACGACGAGCGGGCGGGCGAAGAGGGCGTGAGCGCTGAGCGGCACCAGCAGCAGCGCGTCGAGCGTCGGCCAGACGATCGGGCCGCCGCCCGAGAAGGCGTAGGCGGTGGAGCCCGTGGGCGTGGACATGACCACGCCGTCGCAACCGAAGGAGGAGAGCGGGCGGCCGTCGACCTCGATGACGACCTCGAGCATCCGTTCACGGCTGGATTTCTCGACTGTGGCCTCGTTCAACGCCCAGGTCTCGTAGATCACCTCATCGCCGAGCTTGACCCGAACGGCGAGGGCCATGCGTTCCTCGACCAGGTAGTCGCGCAGCAGAGCCCGGCGCACGGCCTCACCGAGGTCGTCGCGCTCGCTCTCGGCGAGGAAACCTACGTGGCCGAGGTTGATGCCGAGCAATGGGGCCGAACAGCCGCGCACGACTTCGGCGGCACGCAGGATGGTGCCGTCGCCGCCGAGCACGATCACGAGTTCGAGTTCGGTGGTCGCGACGCACTCGTGCAGGATCGCGATCTGGTCGTCGAGGTCCGGGCAGTGCGCGAGCAGGTCGGCGCGCTCGTTGCGGGCCAGCACCGGCACGGCTCCGGCGGCCAGCAGCTGCTGGCAGACGGTGACGGCGGCCTCGAGGGAATCCGTGCGGCCGGTGTGCGCGACGACGAGGATGTTGCGTGGTGCTGCACTCATTTAGTCACTCCCACCAGCGCCGTTGTGCGTTCGATCCATTCTGTCGGATTGCTGCCGACCGCGCTCGACAGCCAGCACAGGTACTCGCGATTTCCGGCGCCGCCGGCGATGGGCGAGGCGATCAAACCGTTCGTCTTGAGGCCGAGATCCCACGCCGCCCAGAGCACACCGGCAATCGCGTCGGCACGGAGGCCCGGATCGTGCACGACGCCCTCGCGGATGCTGCCCTTGCCGACCTCGAATTGCGGCTTGATCAGCAGCACGAAGTCGGCACCGTCGGCGGCGGACGCCACCAGGGCCGGAAGCACGGTGGTCAGGGAGATGAAGGACAGGTCTCCCACGACCAGGTCCACCCGCTGCGGCACCCCGGAGGCGGCCGCGATCTTCTCGGCCGTGGCGTAGCGCAGGTTGAACCCCTCGACCAGCACGAGTCGCGGCTCGGTCGCCAGCTGAGGGGCCAGTTGCCCGTGCCCCACATCCACCCCGATGACCTGGCCGGCGCCGCGTTCGAGCAGCACCTGGCTGAAGCCGCCCGTGGACACTCCGGCGTCGAGCACCGTGCGGCCCAGGGCCGGAACCGCGAAGGCGTCGAGGGCGGCGATGAGCTTGTGGGCGCCGCGGCTGACGTAGTGGTCGGTGGCCGCCACCTCGATCAGCTGGGTGTCCCGCACCTTGGCGGATGCCTTGACGACGGGCGTGCCGTCGACCGTGACCAGTCCGCCCACGATCAGCTGCACGGCGACGGTGCGGGACCGGGCCAGACCGCGCTCGGCGACGGCCGAGTCGAGGCGCTGGTGGGGCATCCGCTCGCCGGCAACGCCGGGGTCGCTGGGGTCGCTGGCACTGGTGTCGGGGGCGACGTCATCGGGGGCGCCCATCGGGGTTCCGTCGACGTCGGTCATGGGTGGCTCGCCCGGGGAACGTCTCCACCTTCGAGGTGGCCCCGCAGCCCGTCGTGCTCCTGAACGTACGCGGCGGCGCGCTCCTCGAGGGGCCGGTCTTCGATCGCGGCGAGCCGCGCGGGAAGATCCTGGGTTACGTCGTCCGTCGTCACGTGGGGCTGATTCACCCTCTCCACGTTACCGTCCGAGATACAGTCGCTCCGGAACAGTGAGCCCGTAGATGGGCCGACCGGATGCCCAGATCACGGCGCAGGCGGCGCGGAGCAGGTTGATCGCCCCGTCACCCTCGGCCACGATCGTGACATCGGCGCCGACAATGCGCACCGTCGCCCCGTTCACCGTGGCGGAGGAGCCGTCCTTGGAGAACACCGTCTGCGGGTAAGGCTCGTGCAGCTGGCGCAGGTCGTCGAGGATATACGTCGGCCGCGACTTGGCGTCGGCGGCCAGGGTCTGCTTGGCCTTGTCGATGCCGGTGAGCACCAGCGCGGCCGGAATGCCGGCCCGGTTCGCGCCGAGGATGTCGGTGTCGAGGCGGTCGCCGATGAACAGGGGCGCCTGCGCCTCGAAGCGGGTGACGGCCTCGGTGAAGATGGCCACCTCGGGCTTGCCGGCCACGATCGGCAGGCGACCGACGGCGCTGTGCACGGCGGAGACGAGGGTGCCGTTGCCGGGCGCGATCCCCCGGGCCACCGGGATGGTCCAGTCGGTGTTCGTGGCGATCCACGGGATCTCCACGCCATCCTCGTTCGGGTGCAGGGCGAACGCGGCCTCGGCCAGGTCCTTCCAGCCGAGGTCGGGCGAGAAGCCCTGGATCACGGCCGCCGGAGCGTCATCCGCCGAGCGGGTGACGACGAAGCCACCCTTTTCAACCTCGGTCAGAAGACCTTCGCCGCCGATCACGAGGATGCGCGAGCCGGCCGGCACTTCATCCGCGAGCAGACGCACGGCGGCCTGCGGTGAGGTCACGACATCCGTCGCCACCGTGTGCAGGCCCAGTTCGGAGAGGTGGTCCGCCACGGACTGGTCGGTGCGGGACGCGTTGTTGGTGAGGTAGCCGACCCGCACGGTTTCCGCCGCACGGTTCAGGCTCTCGACCGCGAACGGGATGGCCGCTGGACCGGCGTAGACCACGCCGTCCAGGTCGGCCAGAACCACGTCGACGCCGGTGAGCGGGGTGACCGCCTCAGGCACGCGGCGACGCCTGAGCATCGTGCTCCGCCTCGTCGGTGGAGTCGTCGGCGTCATTCGCGGACTCTTCGTCGGAGACGTCAGTCGCGTCGTCGTCGTCGTCGGTGGAGTCGTCGGTGTCGGTGTTGGTGTCGGTGTCGTCGAACTCTTCCTCGTCGGACTCCTCCTCGTCGATCTCGAGGATCTCCATGGTCTCGTCGAAATCGGTTGCGCCGGACACGGCAGCGTCGGCCCGTTCGGCCCGCTCGTTCCACAGCTCGGCCTCGTCGTCGCGGCCCAGCTCACCGAGAACCTCGGCGTAGGCGGCGAACAGCTCGGCGCTGTAGGAGAACGCGGTCTTCGGGTCCAGCTGCGGGATCTCTAGCTCGCTGAGCGCAGCCTCGGTCTCTCCGAGGTCCAGACGCGCCCCGGACATGGCGATCGCCAGGGCAACCTGAACGGATGCCGGCAGCGAGGCGCGCTCGACGGAGCGTCCCAGCTCGAGCGCCCGGTCCGGGCGGCCCACGCCGCGCTCACTGTCCACCATCAGCGCAAGCTGATCGTTGGAACCGGAGATGCGGCGATAGGTGCGCAGTTCCCGCAGCGCCAGGGCGAAGTCGCCCGTGGCGTAGGCGGTGATCGCGAGGCTCTCGCGCACCACGGCGATCCGGCCGGCACGACGGGCAGCCGACAGGACGTGGCGGTGAGCCAGCTCGGGGTCTTCGTCGATGACGCGGGCGGCCATGGCCAAGTGGCGGCCGACGGCCTCGGCGTTGTCCTTGCTGAGGGTCTTGAGCTCGTTGCGGGCGATCCGGTCGAGGTCCTGCGACGTGATGTCGTCGGGCAGCTCGGGGTCGTCGTGGCGCGGGCGCACCGAACGAAGCTCGCGCTGCATGCGCTGCTCTTCGGTCATCTCCTCTTCGACGACACGGGCATCGCGGTCACCGCGGGCTGGGGCACCGTCACGGGTCCACAGCTTCTTACCGGCGTCTCCGCGCGGAGCTCCAGCACGGTTCGGCGAACCGCCGCGCTGGGTCCAGGGCTTCTCGCCACCCTGCTGCGGGCGATCGCTGCGCTCGGGACGGGCGCCGTCCTTGGCCCAGGGCTTGCGCTCCCCGCCGCCGGAGGAGCGATCGGAGTTGCCCCGGTACGGGGGACGCTCGCCGCCCTGCGGGCGATCGGGATTGCCACGGTACGGGGGACGCTCGCCGCCCTGCGGGCGATCGGGATTGCCCCGGTAGCCACCGGTAGAGGGACGGTCCGAATTGCCACGGTAAGGGGGACGCTCACCCTGCTGCGGACGGTCGGAATTGCCGCGGGAGGAAGGACGCTCACCCTGCTGCGGACGCTCGGAGTTGCCACGGTAAGGAGGACGCTCGCCACCCTGCGGGCGTTCAGAGTTGCCCCGATAGCCACCGGTAGATGGACGGTCCGAATTGCCACGGTAAGGAGGACGCTCGCCACCCTGCTGCGGACGCTCGGAGTTGCCACGATAAGGGGGACGCTCGCCACCCTGCTGCGGACGCTCGGAGTTGCCACGATAAGGGGGACGTTCACCATCACGCTGGGGACGGTCAGTATTGCCACGGTAACCACCCGTGGCCGGGCGGTCGGAGTTGCCGCGATAGGGAGGACGCTGACCATCACGCTGCGGACGCTCGGTATCGCCACGGTACGAAGGACGCTCGCCACCGTTGGCCGGACGCTCGGAATTTGCGCGGTAACCGCCCGTGGAGGGACGATCGGAGTTCCCGCGGTAGGGAGGACGCTCGCCTCCCTGCTTCGGACGCTCGGAATTACCGCGGTAAGGGGGACGCTCACCGTCACGCTGCGGACGGTCGGACCGGCCCTGGTAACCCCCGTTGGAACGACGATCGTCTCGTCCGCCGTCGCGTGATTCGTTATCGTGCGTTCCTGAAGGGCTCACTGTGTCTCCTGTGTAATTTGACCTGCCATTTCGACAGACCTATCAACAGTAACTCAACGCCAAATGACCACCCGTCTGGGAGGCCATTTTGGTTGATTCTGAATCGAGTCCGGCGGTGTCATACCGGGTCGCGGCGAGTGTCCCTCTCCGGTCGAGAGTGGTGGCTCTACCGGGCACTTTCGACCGGAATGAAGACATTCACTCTCGCTCACCACATGGAAGTCACCTCGAGGGGTGGCCAACTGTCGTTGGTGCAGGTGTGCCCTCCCACGGGGTGGTGTGGTTCGTGGCGCAAGGTGTGGAGGTGGACGCACGGTATGGAGGTGGGCGCAGGTAGAGCGTGCGCCGCGGGGCGGCTTGGCCAGGGCCCGTGTGTGTGTGGCTAACTCAGGACATCTGTTGCCCGGAGTAGACGGCCGCCGCGGGTTAGTGCGGCATTGGTGCGGATGCCCGGCACGGCCCGGCTGGATCTCCTGAGTTGGCCACGACCGCTGCCGGATGTGCGCCGCGGGGTGGGGGTGGTGCGCGCTTGGTTTGTGTGGGTTCGGCTGGTGTACCGCGGGGTCGTGTGCGCCGGTGAACGGTTGGGGCGGGGCTGTCGCAGTTGGTGGGCGCCGGGGCGGTGGTGGTGGTTAACGCACAATGGCCACCCGTTGGGGTGGCCATTGTGTGTGTTGCTACGTTGAGTCCGGCGGTGTCCTACTCTCCCACAGG
>NZ_SOFV01000018.1:0-89037 GCF_004402465.1 Cryobacterium sp. TMT2-14
GCGCCCGGTCGGCGGCGCCCGCCCGGCTGCCGGCGCTCGCCCGGTCGGCGGCGCCCGCCCGGTCGAAGCGCCCGCGTCTGGACCGGTGTGGCGGCAATTAGCGCAGGTCGGCTGCAATTACGGCCGCGGCCGTCACAAGACGCGCGCCGATCGCGGCGTCACTCTGCCCGGTGCCGAGGTAGACGACCGCCAGAGCCGCCGGTGCCTCGCCGGGCACGACCAGCGGCACCGCCACGGAGGCCAGCCCCGGAATGACTTCGTCATGACTGGTGGCGAAGCCGCGTGCGCGCACGTCGGCGGCCTCGCCTCGGCGGGCTCCCTCGCCGAGGTTCACCCACTGGGTCGCCGTGAGCAGGGACTGGATGGCGATCCCGGGTGCACCCCGGCCGAGCGGATGCCGCGTGCCGGGGCGCTGCGCGACCGTGGCGTGCGCCTGCCGCGGTTCCACGCTGACCAGAGTGACGACCTCCGCCCGGTCCAGCACGGTCACGAAGGCTGTCATCCCCAACTCGTTCGCGACGCTCGTCAGCTCGGGCAGCGCCGCGGCCTGCAGACCGCGGGAGACACCGCGGGCGAGCGCGGCCATCCGTGGGCCGAGGCGTACGGCGCCCGCGGCATCCCGGATCACGACCCCATGGTCCTCCAACGTGCGTAATATTCGGTAGGCGATCGAGCGGTGCACGCCGAGGGCGGCGGCCACGTCGGCAATGGTCAGGGCCTCGTCGGCGTCGGCGAGAATCTCGAGCACGCGGATGCCGCGCGACAGGGTCTGCGAATGCGGCGCACCGTTCGGGCCGTTGGCACTGGGCCCGCTGGGCTTCCTCTGCTCGCTCATCCCGTTACCCCGCTCATTGACGTCGACACGGTGCCATTCTCGCATTCGTGGTTCAGGGCCCGCGGTCGCCCCAGGAGCTATGCACTCGGAGTGTGCGTGTGTGTGTGCGTGTGTGTGGCCAACTCAGGAGACTCGGGTGCCGCGCGGCATCCGTCGCCCGGACCAGTGCGGGGAGCGAGGGGTGGTGCGGCGCGTCTCCTGAGTTGGCCACACCACCGTGACGGCGCGCCCGCGCGCGAGGGTTCCCGGTCCTCGGGTCCGAATCCTCCTCGTGCATATCTCCTGCAAATTGTGGGGGGCCGCATCGCGCCCCCGTCCGGGTCTTTCGGCGGCCCGGGCCGGCGCCCCCACCAGCGTGCAGAAGTCATGCCGGGTTCGCGGAGGCTAACTCAGGAGTTCCGGGATCGGGGCGGCCGATTCGGCACGGGCCAGTGCGGACCCGTGCGCCACAGGTGCGGGATGGTGGTTTCGCCGCGGTGAATCTCCTGAGTTAGCCACACGGAGCGCTGTCGCCTCGCTGCGCGCATCCGTGCGCTGCCGCCGCGCATCCGTGCGCTGCCGCCGCGCATCCGTGCGCTGACAGGCAAGACCCACGGGGGAGACCGGCCTATCGTGAGCCGAAATGACCGCGATCTGGGTGTCCGTGTGCCTGGTCGCCGCCGCCGCGGCGTCCGGCCTGGGAGCGGCGTGCGCGCTCACCGGGCTCCGGATGCCGGGCCGCGCCCTGGTCGCGGCTCCCACCATGGTCGTCATGACCGTCTCGTGCGCCGACATGGTGCTGCCGGGCATGAAGCTGCTCGGCTCCTTGGCCTGGGCGGGGCTCCTGGGCGGGGCTCCTGGTCGGGGCGGCGCTGCTGGCCATACTTGACCGGCGGCACCGCATGCCCGCCGCGCATCACGCCGTATCGCTGCTACTGATGTCCGTAATGTGGGTCGCCATGCTGCCGGCGGCGTCGACTAAGGCTACGGCGGCTTCGGTTGGCTCGGTCGCGGTGGTCGGCTCGGTTGGCTCGGTCGCGGTGGCCGGCGCTGGCGCCGGAACCAGTGCCACGGCTAGTGCCACGGCTGCCGCTGCGCCCGTTGCCGCCGGGACCGCCGTGGGAAACGGCGCCCATGCCGGGCACGCGCCGGCGATCACCGACGGTGGAACGCTGCCGGCCTGGCTTGTGGTGCTGCTGGCTGCGGCATCCGTTGCCCTCGCGGCCAGCGCCGTGCGGTCGGCGTGCCGCCCGACCGGGTCGGGGGTCGAGCCGGCCACGCTCCGACTGGAGTCGGCCCAGCACCTGAGTATGGCGCTGGCGATGACGTTGATGGCCGCGCGGATGTTCCTGTCGCGGACCGGTTGCTGACGGATGCCGGGCACCCCCTGGCCGGGAGGAATCCGCAGCCATGATCTCACCATCACACGACCCGGCCGATAGCACAGTGCCGCCAGGACCGATCACCCAGGGCCGGTCACACGGGACCGTGCCGACACGTCGAGCGGTGCGGCTAACTCAGGAGATGCGCTGCCGCATCCGTTGGATCGCCGCACTGGTCCGGGTGCCGGCTGCCGTCCCCCCGCCCGGATCTCCTGAGTTAGCCCCAGGGCGCAACCCTTACCGGTACATAACTCCTGCAAATCGTAGCCCGGCCGAAGCCGTTGCCTGTGCTCCGGGGGCCGTGAATCCGCTACCGGCGGGGCCACTCGGGCGCCGGGGCACCCAGGCTGTCCGTGCCCGACGGGCGGATGAAAGGTGCGGCTAACTCCGGAGATGCGCCGCGGCATCCGTGGGATCGCCGCACTGGTCCGGGTGCCGGCTGCCGTCCGCCGCCCGGATCTCCTGAGTTAGCCCCGAGGTGCCCCGCATCCAGCCACCCGCCCCCGCCCCGCGATTAGACTGATCGGATGCCCGTCATCGAGATCAGCGACCTCAGCGATCCGCGGCTTGCGGACTACGCCCATCTCACCGATGTGGCACTGAAAAAGGCGCGCGGCACCGAACACGGCCTGTATATAGCCGAATCGGCATTGGTTCTCGAGCGGGCCCTGCGCGCCGGACACCGGCCGCGGTCGGTGCTCACACTCGGCAACACCGCCCCTGAGGCCCGCGCCCTCGTCGGCGAGGACGTGCCGATCTTCGTCGGCCCGGGGGCGCTTCTCGCCGAGCTCACCGGCTACGTGCTGCACCGCGGCGTTATCGCCTCGATGCACCGGCCCGAGCTGCCCGACCCGGAGTCGCTACTCGCCGGCGCCCGCCGCATCGTGATCCTCGAGAATGTGTCCGACCCCACGAACGTCGGCGCGATCTTCCGCTCCGCCGGGGCCATCGGCGCCGACGCGATCCTGGTCACACCGCGCTGCTCCGACCCCTTCTACCGTCGCGCCATCCGCGTCTCGATGGGCACCGTGCTGCAGGTGCCCTGGACCCGCGTCGGCGACTGGCCGAGTACCCGCGCGCTGCTCACTCGGCACGGTTTCCACCTCGCCGCGCTCGCCCTGACAACGGATGCCGTGAGCCTGCGCGACTTCCCCGGGCACGAGCACGAGCGGCTGGCGCTGCTGCTCGGCGCGGAGGGTGAGGGGCTCACCCCGGACGCATTGGCGGCCTCCGACACCGTGGTGCAGATCCCGATGAAGCACGGCATCGACTCCCTCAACGTGGCCGCCGCCAGCGCCGTCGCGATGTGGGCGCTCTCGGGCTGACGCCCCGCCTGCCACACCCGAACCTGCACGGCTCACCGCCGCACGCCACACCCGCACCTGCACGGCTCACCGCCGCACGCCACACCCGCACGCCACACCCGCACGCCACATCCGTACGTCACACCCGAACCTGCACGGCTCACCGCCGCACGCCACACCCGCACGCCACACCCGCACGTCCCTGTCCTGCCGCGTTTGTGGCCAACTCAGGAGATACGTCGGCCGCGTTCTGTTAGCCCCCGGACCAGTGCGGCGGAACCCGCCGGACGACGGCTTCCCCACCGGATCTCCTGAGTTAGCCCCACGCGCAGCCCGTACCCCATGCGCAGCCCGTACCCCATGCGCAGCCCGTACCCCATGCGCAGCCCGAATCACACGCGCAGCCCGTACCAGATGCGCAGCCCGTACCAGATGCGCAGCCCGTACCAGATGCGCAGCCCGTACCCCATGCGCAGCCCGAATCACACGCGCAGCCCGCAGCCCGCAGCCTGCAGCCTGCAGCCCACACGCGCTCCCCGCTCCGCGCCGCGGTGGCACCAGAAGCCTAGGCTGAGGTCATGAGCAACGAGGCTGTCATTGTCGATGTCGTGCGCACCGCGTCGGGTCGAGGCAAGCCGGGCGGCGCCCTCTCGGGCGTGCACCCCGCGGACCTGCTGGCCGGGGTGCTGAGCGAACTGGTCACCCGCAACGGGCTCGATCCCGCGCTCGTCGACGACGTGATCGGCGGCTGCGTCAGCCAGGTCGGCGAGCAGGGCTACAACGTGACCCGCACCGCCCTGCTCAGCGCGGGTTTTCCCGACTCGGTGCCCGGCGCGACCATCGACCGGCAGTGCGGATCCAGCCAGCAGGCGGCCACGTTCGCCGCGCAGGGCGTGATGGCCGGCAGCTACGACATCGTCATCGCCTGCGGCGTCGAATCGATGAGCCGCGTGCCGCTGGGCTCGTCGCTCGGCACGGCCCAGAGCCCGCAGAACCAGCAAGGCGGGCAGAGCCCGCAGAACCAGCAAGGCGGGCAGAGCCCGCAGAACCAGCAAGGCGGGCAGAGCCACCAGAACCAGCAGAGTGTACAGATCCCGAATCCGCACGGCACGCTGATGCGCGACCGCTACCCTGACGGGCTCGTCAACCAGGGCGTCTCGGCCGAGCTGATGAACCAGAAGTGGAAACTGGGCCGCGGCGAACTGGATGCCTTCGCCGCCCGCTCGCACCGCCTCGCCGCGGCCGCCGCCGAACGCGGCGATTTCGACGGCGAACTGCGGCCGACGACTCTGCGGGACGGCCGGGTCGTGGCCGCCGACGAGACCATCCGCCCCGGCACCACCCTCGATTCCCTGGCCGCCCTGCCGCCGGCGTTCCGCACCGACGCCCTCGCCGCCCGCTTCCCAAAACTCGACTGGCACATCACCGCCGGCAACTCGTCGCCGCTCACCGACGGCGCCTCCGCGGCTCTGATCATGAGCGCTAAACGCGCCGCCCAGCTCGGCCTCAACCCGCGCGCCCGGTTCCACAGCTTCGCGGTGACCGGAAGCGACCCGCTCTTGATGCTCACGGGCGTGATCCCGGCGACCCGGCGCATCCTGGAGCGCTCCGGTCTCAGCATCGACGACCTCGACGCCTACGAGGTCAACGAGGCGTTCGCCACCGTGCCGCTGGTCTGGCTGCGCGAACTCGGCGCCGACCCGGCCCTGCTCAATCCGCGCGGCGGGGCCATCGCGCTCGGCCACGCGCTCGGCTCCTCGGGCACCCGGCTCCTCGGCACCCTGCTCAACCACCTCGAACTGACCGGCGGCCGCTGGGGCCTGCAGACCATGTGCGAGGGCGGCGGCATGGCCAACGCCGCCATCATCGAACGGCTCTGAGATGCGCGTCGACGGATGCTCCGCCCTCGTCACCGGAGCCGCCTCCGGCCTCGGGCTGGCCACCGCCACCGCCCTGGCCCACGCTGGGGCAGCGGTCGTGCTGCTCGACCTGCCCGGCACCAGTGGGGAGCAGGCGGCGGTCGTGATCGGCGGCCGGGCGTGTTTCGTGCCGGGTGACGTCACCCGCACCGAGGACGTGCAGGCCGCCGTCGACGCCGCCGCCGCGATCGCCCCGCTGCGCATCGTGGTCAACTGTGCCGGCATCGCCCCCGGCCAGCGCACCGTCGACCGCACCGGGGCCCCGCTGCCGCTGGACGACTTCGACCGGGTCATTCGCATCAACCTCGTCGGCACGTATAACGTGATCCGGCTGGCCGCGGCCGCCATGCAGGCTACCGACCCGGTTGGCGGCACGGACGGAGCCCCCGGGACGAACGGCACGGACGGCACCCCCGGCACGATCGACCAGACGGCAGGCACCGTCCCGGAGCGCGGTGTGATCGTGAACACGGCATCCGTCGCAGCCTTCGACGGGCAGATCGGTCAGGCGGCCTATGCCGCCTCGAAGGGCGGCGTCGCCGCGATGACCCTGCCGCTCGCCCGCGAATTCGCCCGATCGTTGATCCGGGTGGTGGCGATCGCGCCCGGCATCTTCGACACCCCGCTGCTTCAGGGGCTCCCCGAGAACGTGCGCGAGTCCCTCGCGGCGCAGGTTCCACACCCTTCCCGGCTCGGCAACCCGGCCGCGTTCGCCGCGCTCGTGCGGCACATCGTCGAGAACCCGATGCTTAACGGCGACACCATCCGGCTCGACGGCGCCATCCGGATGCCGCCCCGCTGACCGGGGCCGAGCCTGTGTATTCCCCTGCGGCCCCGACGACGCCAATTTCTTTAGGGTAGGCTTACCTAAAAGCACTGCGGGTCATGCCCGCACGACAGTAGGGACGCAACACGATGATCTTGACACGCCGCTGGGCACTGCTTACCGCTATCGGAACGGTGGCCCTGCTCGGGGTGACCGGGTGCAGCGCACCCGAGGAATCCAGTCCTGGTGCTACCGACGCGTCCACCCCGTCGGGTTCGATCACGGTCTACAACGCCCAGCACGAGGAACTGACCCAGGCCTGGGCCGACGAATTCACCGCGGAGACCGGCGTCACCGTCACGCTCCGCAACGGCGACGACTCGGAACTCGGCAACCAGCTCGTGCAGGAAGGCGCCGCGTCGAAGGCCGACGTGTTCCTCACCGAGAACTCGCCCGCGATCAGCCTCGTCGACAAGGCCGGCCTGTTCGCCCCGGTCGACGACGCCACGCTGGCCCAAGTTCCCAAGCAGTTCCAGCCGTCCACCGGCACCTGGACCGGCATTGCCGCCCGCTCGACCGTGTTCGCCTACAACCCGAGCATGATCAGCGCGGGCGAACTGCCGGCCTCGCTGCTCGACCTCGCCGACCCGGCCTGGGCCGGCCGCTGGGCCGCGTCGCCCTCCGGCGCCGACTTCCAAGCCATCGTCAGTGCGCTCCTCGAGCTCAAGGGCGAAGCCGCAACGAGCGACTGGCTCGCGGCCATGAAGGAGAACGCGGTCGTCTATAAAGGCAACAGCACCGTGATGAAGGCCGTCAACGCGGGTGAGATCCCCGGGGGCGTGATCTACCACTACTACTGGTTCGCAGACCAGGCCGGTACGGGCGAGAACAGCTCCAGCACCCAGATGCACTACTTCAAGAACCAGGATCCCGGTGCGTTCGTCAGCGTCTCCGGCGGCGGAGTGCTCGAGACCAGCGCGAACCCCGTGGCCGCTCAGGCGTTCCTCGCTTTCATCACCGGTAAGGCCGGACAGGAAATCCTGAAGACCGGCACCTCGTTCGAGTACCCCGTTTCCGACGCGGTCGACGCGAACCCCGCGATGGTGCCGCTTCGCGAACTCGACGCCCCCGTCATCGACCCGTCCAAACTCAACAGCACCAAGGTCACCGATCTGATGACCGAGGCCGGTTTCCTCTAGGCTGAAACTGGTGATACCTGCAGCCCCCCCGACCGCGAAACCGGCGCCCGACCCGTCGGACACCGGTCGCGGAGCCGTAGCCGAAACCGGCGCAACGGGGCTTGCGGGGCGCACGGATGCCGCCGGCCGGGTCGGCAAACGACCGTCACCATTCATCGTGGCGGCCGCCGTCACCGTGTCCGTGCTCGGGCTGCTGCCGCTGGGCTACGTCATCGTCACCGGTATCCTGACCGGTTGGCCGACCCTCTCGGCGCTCGTGTTCCGGCCGCGGGTCGGCGAACTGCTCCTGAACACGATCGGGCTGGTCGTGATCACGGTGCCGCTGACCGCGGCGATCGGGGTGGCCGCCGCCTGGCTGGTCGGCCGCACCTCCCTGCGCGGCCACCGGGTGTTCGCCGTGCTCCTGGCGACGCCGCTCGCGGTGCCGGCCTTCGTCAACAGCTACGGCTGGGTAAGCGCCGTACCCTCCTTGAACGGGCTCTGGTCCGGGGTTCTGATCGCCACCCTGTCGTACTTCCCGTTGGTCTACCTGCCCTGCGTCGCCGCGCTCCGTCGGCTGGACCCCACGGTCGAAGAGGCAGCAGAGTCGCTCGGCAGCGGTGCCTGGGGCGTCTTCTTCCGCGTCATCCTGCCCCAGTTGCGGCTGCCGATCCTCGGCGGCGCCCTGCTGGTAGGGCTGCACCTGCTCTCCGAATACGGCGCGTTCGCGATGATCCGCTTTGACACCTTCACCACCGCCATCGTGGAGCAGTACCGGTCCACGTTCAACGGCCCCGCGGCCAACGCCCTCGCCGGCGTTCTCGTGCTGCTGTGCCTGTTCCTGTTGATCGGAGAGTCCGGTGCCCGCGGACGCTCCCGGTACGCCCGCATCGGCTCGGGTGTGGCCCGGGTCACGCCGCGGCGCTCCCTCCGCGCCTTCACGCCGGTCGGCTACCTGTTCCTCGGTGGGCTGTTCGCACTCGCGATCGGAGTCCCGTTCTGGAGCGTCATCCGCTGGCTCTACCAGGGCGGCGCAATCGTGTGGACCGATGCCGTGCTGGTCCAGGCCCTGCTGCAGACCGTGGGCTACGGCCTCGTCGGCGCCGCGGTCACCTGTGTACTCGCGTTCCCGATCGCGTTCCTCGCGGTGCGCTACCCGAGCCGGCTGTCCCGCGGCCTCGAATCGGTCAACTACCTCACCAGTTCCCTCCCTGGGATCGTCACGGCCCTCGCGTTGGTGACCATCAGCATCCGTTTCGTGCAGCCGCTCTACCAGACCACCGTGCTGGTGATCGTGACGTACTTGCTGATGTTCCTGCCGCGCGCGCTGGTGAACCTCCGGGCCGGGCTCGCACAGGTTCCGGTCGGACTGGAGGAGGCGGCCCGGTCGCTCGGCAAGCATCCGTTCGCCGCGTTCCTCAGTGTCACCACCCGCTTCTTCGCGCCCTCGGCCCTGGCCGCGGGGGCGCTCGTGTTCCTCGGCATCGTCACCGAGCTGACCGCTACGCTGCTGCTGGCCCCGAGCGGCACCCGCACCCTCGCGATACAGTTCTGGTCGAAGGTGAACGACATCAACTACGTCGGCGCCGCGCCCTACGCCCTGCTGATGATCGTGCTGAGCCTGCCGGTCACCTACCTGCTGTTCGCCCGCTCCCGGCTGACGAGCGTTTCATGACCGCCGCCGTCGAACTGTCCGGGGTCAACAAGAGCTTCGGCAGCAGCCGTATCCTCGAGGACATCGCCCTCTCGGTGCCGGAGGGTAGCCGCACGGTCGTGGTCGGCTCGTCCGGGTCGGGCAAGACCACCCTGCTGCGCCTGATCAGCGGCTTCGAGCTGCCCGACTCGGGCACCATCAGCGTGCTCGGTCGCACTGTGGCCGGCCCGGGCGCGGCCGTGGCCGCGCATCGGCGCGGGATCGGCTTCGTCGCGCAGGACGGCGCCCTGTTCCCGCACCTCACCGTGGGCCAGAACATCGCGTTCGGCCTCGGCCCGGCGCTCCGCGGCGGCACCCGCAAGCAACGCGCCCGTGCCGTGAGCGAGCTGCTCGAGATGGTGTCGCTGAGGCCCGACTTCGCCGCCCGCCGCCCCGACGAACTGTCCGGCGGCCAGCAGCAGCGCGTGGCCCTAGCGCGGGCCCTCGCCCGCCAGCCGCGGGTGATGCTCCTCGACGAACCGTTCTCCTCCCTCGATGCCGGACTGCGGGCGGCAACCCGCGACATCGTCGCCGAAACGCTGGAGCGCGTCGGCATCACCACGGTGCTCGTCACCCACGACCAGGCGGAGGCGATGAGCTTCGCCCACCAGCTCGCGGTGCTCCGCGACGGCAACCTCTGCCAGGTCGGGCCGCCGCGCGAGGTCTACTGGCGCCCCGTCGACCTGTTCACGGCCCGGTTCCTCGGCGACGCAGTCGTGCTACCGGCCACCATCTCGGACGGTTTCGCCGCCTGCGCGCTGGGCACAGTCGCGGTCGCCCCCACCAGCCTGCGCGGCGACGCCTGCATCATGCTGCGCCCGGAGCAGATCATGGTCGAGCACTGCGAGTCCGGAGGGGCGGATGCCGCCGCCTCCTGTACCGGCCAGGTCGAAGCGGTCGATTTCTACGGGCCCGAGGTGCAGCTGGCGGTGCGCCTGTTCTGCGTGGGCGCCCCGGCGTCCGGCTTCCCCCAGAGCCCCGGGACGCAGAGCCCCGGGACGCTGGTGCACGTAAGGCAGCACGGCACGATGGGCACCGTCGTGGGCAGCCGGGTCAGCCTCACCGCCCGTGGCACCGCCACCGCGTTCGCCGCCCGCCCCTGACCCTCGCCCTGCCGCCCGTCGGGCCGCTCCGTCGGGCCCTGTCCGCGCCGAGCCGCCCGTCGTCTCCTGTCCGCGCCGAGCGTACGCTGTTCATCAAAGATGGAGCGCCGTGTCCGGTATCGAACCAATTCGACGGAGATTCTCGCAAAAAGAAGCAGTTTCGGAGCATTCGGGACCGTTTCTGGCAAAATCTCCGTCGAATTCGTTCGACGGAGACGGAGACGAAGACGAAGTCGTCTTCGTCGACGGATGACCCGACGACGTAAGTGGCTCAGTGCCAGGATCCCCACTACTCCGCGGCGTGCGCCTCGAGGAACTCGTAGACCTCGGTGTCGTCGACGCCGGGGAAGGTGCCGCTGGGCAGCGGCGACAGCACGTGCGCGTGCAGCCGGGCGCTCGGCCAGGCCTTGCCGGCCCAGCGCGAGGAGACCTCGGAGGCCGGGCGGCGACAGCAGGACTCGTCCGGGCAGCGGGACACCGCCCGCTGCGTGGTCTCCCGGCCGCGGAACCACTTGGCCTGCACGAAGGGCACGCCGACGCTGATCGAGAACTCGCCGGCATCCGTCGCCCCGGTCTGGGTGGCGCACCAGAAGGTGCCGGCCGGCGTGTCGGTGTACTGGTAGAACTCGGTGGTGCGGTTGGTGTGGGTGAAGGCGCTGCGGGCGCTCCACTGCTTGCAGACGAACTGGCCCTCGATCGAGCCGGTCACGTCGGCCGGCAGGGGAAGGTCGTCGTTCTCGTAGCCCTTCTGCAGGGCGCCGTCGCCGGTGACGCGCAGGAAGTGCAGCGGCATGTCCAGGTGCGAGGTGGCCAGGTTCGTCAGTCGCAGCGCCGCGGCCTCGTGGGTCACCCCGAAGGCGTCGCGGAAGTCCTCGACCGAGAGCTCGCGTTCGCGCTTGGCGTGGGAGAGGAACGCGACGGATGCCGCCTGCGGCATCAGGCAGGCGGCCGCGAAGTAGTTGATCTGCAGCCTCTGCCAGAGGAACTCGGCGTAGCTGCCCGGCCGCTCGTGGCCGAGCAGCCGGTGCCCCATGGCCTGCAGCGCCATCGAGCGCAAGCCGTGACCGCCGGGGATCGACGCCGGCGGCAGGTAGATGCGGTGATTGACCAGGTCGGTGACCGACCGGGTCGAGCCGGGCAGGTCATTGACGTAGATGAGGTTGAAGCCGAGCTGCTCGGCCATCACGCTGACCTCCCGGTGGGTGAGGGCGCCCGACACATGCCCGGATGCCCGCACTCGGTCTTCGGCGAGCTGCTCGATGTCGGGCATGAAATTATCTTGTTCGCGCATCTGTTCGCGCAGTTCCGTGTTCGCGCGGCGGGCCTCTTCCGGCGTGGCGATGGCTTCGCTGGCGCGGCGGGCGAGTTCGCGGTGCAGACCGAGAAGGGACTCGAGCGCCGCCATCGGCATGCCCTTGGTCATCTTCACCCGCGGCAGGCCGAGGGCGCCGTAGAGCGGATTGCGCTGCGCGCGCTCCAGCTCGATCTCGAGTGCGGCCCGCGTGTTCGGCGCTTCGTTTTTGAGCAGGTCGGTGAGCTCCACGTCGACGGCGGTGGCAATGTCCTGCAACGTCGACAGCTTGGGGGAGCGGCGGCCGTTCTCGATCAGGGAGAGCTGGCTCCCGGCCATGCCGACCTGCTCGCCGAGCTGGTCGAGCGTGAAGCCGCGCTCGGCCCGGAAATGACGGACACGGAGTCCCAGGGTGATCAGATCAGCGGCACGTGTCGACATTCCTTAACGATAACGAAAGATTCGCTGTTCTTAACCTGAGCACTTCCGGCACCGGTGGCATCGGTGGATCATTGTGGAGAGGGGGGCGTATTTGCGTCCCCCCACGACTGCAGACCACTGGTTCACGCCGGATTGACCACGAAAGGCCAGGAAATGACAATCGCGAATTCCCGACTTGAGACCGGCGGGGGCGAGTCCCGCTATGTTGCCGGCACCACCGACCCCAACCTTCAGGCCTGGGTGGACGAAATTGCCCGGCTGACCCAGCCCGACGCCGTCGTCTGGTGCGACGGATCGTTGCGCGAAGCCGATGTGCTCGCGAAACAGCTCGTAGCCGAGGGCAAGCTCATTCACCTGAACCCGGAGTGGCGTCCCAACAGCTACCTGGCCCGCACGAGCCCGTCGGACGTGGCGCGCGTCGAGGACCGCACCTTCATCTGCTCGGTCGACCCGGGCGATGCCGGCCCCACCAACAACTGGGCCGACCCGGACGCGATGCGGGGCGAGCTGCAGGGAGTCTTCGCGGGCAGCATGCGCGGGCGCACGATGTACATCGTGCCGTTCTCGATGGGCCCGCTTGGCGGCCCCATCTCCCAGCTCGGCGTGGAGATCACCGACTCGCCCTACGTGGTGCTGAACATGGGCATCATGACGCGCATGGGCCAGAAGGTGCTGCACATGATCGAGGCCGGAGCCCCCTGGGTGCACACCGTGCACAGCGTGGGCTATCCGCTGGTCGACGCCGAGGGGCGCCGCCGTGGGGACGTCTCCTGGCCGTGCAACGACACCAAGTACATCGTGCAGTTCCCGGAGACCCGCGAGGTGTGGTCCTTCGGCTCGGGCTACGGCGGCAACGCGCTGCTCTCGAAGAAGTCGTTCGCGCTGCGGATCGCATCCGTCATGGCCCGCGACGAGGGCTGGTTGGCCGAGCACATGCTCCTGATCAAGGTAACCTCCCCGGAGGGCGGCGTGTCGCACCTGGCCGCGGCTTTCCCGTCGGCCTGCGGCAAGACGAACCTGTCGATGCTGCGCCCGACCATCCCGGGGTGGAAGGTCGAGACCATTGGCGACGACATCGCCTGGCTGCGCCCCGGGCCCGACGGGAGGCTGTACGCGATCAACCCGGAGGCCGGCTTCTTCGGTGTGGCCCCCGGAACCGGCGAGGTCACCAACCCGACCGCCGTGGCCACCGTCTGGGGCAACACGATCTTCACGAACGTCGCACTGCGCGACGACGGCGACGTGTGGTGGGAGGGTCTGACCGAGACCACTCCCAGCCACCTGATCGACTGGGAGGGCAAGGATTGGACGCCCGCCTCCGGCCGCCCGGCCGCCCACCCCAACTCCCGCTTCACGGTTGCTGCGGCGCAGTGCCCGTCGATCGCCGACGACTGGGAGGCCTTCGGCGGCGTGCCGATCGACGCCATCCTCTTCGGCGGACGCCGCGCGACGAACGTGCCGCTGGTGGCCCAGGCCCGCAGCTGGAAGCACGGCGTGTTCATGGGCGCGACCATCTCCTCGGAGAAGACCGCGGCCGCCGAGGGCACCGTCGGCGAGTTGCGCCGCGACCCGTTCGCGATGCTCCCCTTTTGCGGCTATAACATGGCGGACTACTGGGCGCACTGGCTCAAGGTCGGCCGTGGTCTCGGCGGCAAGGCGCCGGAGATCTTCCAGGTGAACTGGTTCCGCAAGGGCGCGGACGGAAGCTTCCTCTGGCCCGGTTTCGGCGAGAACTCCCGTGTGATCGAGTGGATCGTGCGCCGCGTCGAAGGCTTCGCGAATGCCGTGGACACCCCGATCGGACACCTCCCGGTCCAGGGTGGCCTCGACCTGAAGGGTCTGGACCTGGCCGACGCGGATGTCGAGCAGCTCTTTGCGATCGACCCGGCCTCCTGGCTGGCCGAGTGCGACCTCACCGAAGAGTACTTCGCCAAGTTCGGCGACCGGGTGCCGCCGGCGCTGCTCTCCGAGCTCGCGAGCGTGCGCTACAACCTCCGAAACGCATAGCGGAGCTCGGCGCCGCTGGCGCGCTGCGGCATCCGTTGCTGACGAATTCGACGGAGATTTTGCTCCCGTGGGGCTGTTTCGGGTGTTTAAACCGCTTCAGATCCGAAAATCTCCGTCGAATTGGTTCACGAGCGCCCGCAGTGGCGGACGTGTGGGGCCGGGGGGCGGTCGTACGATGCTGCCAGTCGGGCGGCGGTGCCCGGCGGGAAGTCGCAGGTGCGGTGGAAGACGACGGCGGACTCGTGGAGAAACGCATCGACCGGTTCGTGCGGGCGCGGTTGCGCCCGGCGGTGCACCGGGCATCCGTGTCGCTGCGGGCCGGCGCCGGTATCCCCGAGGCGGTCGCGGAGGGGTACCGACTGAACCTGCCGCTTTGTTCGGTGACCGGGGTGAGAGCGGCCCGCGTGGATCCGTTGATCGAGGTCGACCACCCGGCCGTCATGGTCGAGGCGGTCAAGCTGGCCGAGGACCGCAGCGGGGATCTGATCGTGCGGCTCTACGAGGCGCACGGGTCGCGGGTGCGGGTGCGGGTCATCCGTCACTTCGCCGCGACGGATGCCACCGAAACCGACCTGCTGGAACGCCCCCTGACCGCGCCGCGGGCTCCGTTCGCCGCCGATGGCTCCGCGCTGACGATCGAGCTGCGTCCCTTCCAACTGGTAACCCTGCGCTTCGCGCGCCGCTGACCGCCCGCGGTCCCGGCCGCACTACTACCCGCCCTGTTACCCGCCCTGTAACCCGCCCACCTACCCGCTGTCCGCGCGCTGACAGGGCCACATGCGCCTTACGAATTCGACGGAGATTTTGGCTAGATCGGGTGTTTCAGGCCCAAAACTGGCGGTTTCGACTAAATTCTCCGTCGAATTGGTTCGGGCAGTCCAGGCTAAACGAGCAGCTGGTGCTTGGCGAGCTCGCGGTAGAGCGGCGTCGAGGCGACCAGCTCGGAGTGCGTGCCGGTGCCGATGACCTGACCGTGGTCGAGCACCACGATCTGGTCGGAGTCGACCACGGTCGACAAGCGGTGCGCGATCACGATCAGGGTACGGTCCACGGCGACCGCGTCGATCGCGGCCCGCATCTTCTGCTCGTTGACGCCGTCGAGACTCGAGGTGGACTCGTCCAGCAGCAGGATGGGCGGCGCGGCCAGCAGGGCGCGCGCGATCGCCAGCCGCTGGCGTTCGCCGCCGGAGAGCATCACGCCGGACTCGCCGACCGCCGCGCCCAGCCCGGCCGGGTCGCGCTCGAGCACCTCGGAGAGGTTCACGGCGTGCAGCACGGCGATGCACTCCTCGTCGGTGGCGTCGGGCGTGGACAGGGTCAGGTTGTCTCTCAGCGAACCGGCCAGCACGGGGGCGTCCTGTTCGACGTAGCCGATCTGCGAGCGCAGCGCGGTGCGGTCGAGGGTGCGGATGTCCAGTCCCCCCATGCGCACAACGCCTCCGGTCGGGTCGTAGAAGCGCTCGATCAGGGCCAGGATGGTGCTCTTGCCGGCACCGGACGGGCCGACCAGGGCGGTGCGCTTGCCGCGCGGGGCGTCGAAGGAGACGCCGCGGAGCACCGGGCGGGGCTTGCCGGCGGCGTCGGCGTCGCTGCGCTCGGTCGCCCGTTCGGTCGCCTGCTCGGCAGCACGGTCGGCCGCGGCCGCGGAGCGGTCAGCGGCCGCGAGATCTGCCTCGACGAGGTCGGGTTCGGCCAGCACGGCCTCCATCACGGCCGGAACCACGATGGCGGTCTCGAGCACGAACGGAGCCGCGACGGCGGTCTCGATCATCGCGTTCTCGGCGGCGACGAGCTCGGCATCGGAAGCCGTGTGAGCGGAACGCCCGGCACCGGAAAGAGCGGCGGAATCCGCCGACGCGGCCGCAGCAGAGCCGATAGTCCCCGCACCGGCTGCGGCGCCGGCAACACGGCCGACACCGGCAGCATCGGCCTGCGACCCGGCCTGCGACCCGGCCTCCGCACCCGCGGCATCCGTCGCTGCCGAGGCGACCAGGTAGCCGAACTGCACGTTCTCGAACGAGATCGCCGGGGCATCCGGCCGCACGGACTCGTTGGCGGCGCCGACCGTGATGGCCAGAGGGGCGATGTCGCGGTCGAACTGGTCCTCGGTGGGCAGGTCGATGATCTCCTGGATGCGGCCGAGGGCGCCGAGCGCGGCATTCACGGAGGTGATCGCGCCGAACGCCTGGCCGAGCGGCACGATCATCAGAAACAGGAACAGGATGAACGCGATCAGGTCCGCGATCGTGATGGTGCCGCTGGCCACGCGGAAGCCGCCCACGCCCAGCACGACCAGGAACGACACCTGCATGGCGATGCCGGCGATCGGCACGACGAGGGCCGAGATCCTCGCGACCTGGATGCCCATCCGCCAGGCGCCCTTGGCGTCCTCCTCGACGGCGGCGATCTCCCGGTCGGTGGCGTTCGAGGCACGCACGGTGCGCACCGCGCTGATGGCGCGCTCGACACTGGCGGCGAGGTCGCCGACCTTGGCCTGCGCGGCGAGGCTGGCGGCACGGATGCGCTGCGACAGCAGTGTGACGGTGACCACCGACACGGCGATCACCAGTACCGTCAGGCCGAGCAGCACCGGATCGATCACGAGCATGGCGATGAGCGCGCCGACGAACGTGAGCGACCCGCCGATCGCCTCGACCAAACCCTGGGTGAGCACGGCCCGCAGCAGCGTGGTGTCCGACCCCACCCGGGAGACCAGGTCGCCGGTGCGGCGGGTGTCGAATTCGCTGATCGGAAGGCGGAGCATCCGCCCGATCAGTTTGCGGCGGCTGGAGAGCACGACGCCCTCACCGGTGCGCTGCAGCAGATAGTGCTGGTAGCCGCTGATCAGGGCGGAGATGACGACGAGTGCGACCAGCGCCCACACCAGGCTGCCGAGCGCGTCACCCTCCTGCACGATGGTGATGACCTGGCTGACCAGGAGCGGCTGGGCGAGGCTGGCGAGGGCGCCGAGGATGCTGAGTACGATGACGAAGCCGAGCACCTTCTTGTGCTCGAGCAGATACGGGACCAACTGGCTGAACGTCGCGCGGGGTCCGCCGGCATCGTCGCGGCGCCCCATCCGGCCGAGGCGACCGCGACCGGCCGTGCGACCGGCCGTGCTGGTGGGCGGGCGGGCGGCGGAACGGGGGTTGCTGGGGGTACTCACTGAATGATCTTAACCGCATCCCGCTTGGGATGGGCCCGGCGGTCTCCAGCAGGGAACCGTGCCGGAGCCCGTCGTCGTGGCCCGGAATCTCGTCACGAGGCACCAGGATTTCACCGCCGTGGACGGCATCTACTTCGAGGTGGCGCCCGACGAATCCTTCGGACTGCTCGGCCCGAACGGGGCCGGCAAGTCCACCACCATGCACAGGCTGGGCGCCGTCTCGACCCGCACCGGCGAGACCTATGATCCTGCTCGGCCTGGCCTTCACGACCCGGCGCCTGCGCACCCTGTTCCTCGACTGACCCGGGTCTCGACAGGTTCGACCACCGGTGGTCGAGAGCCGGTCGAGAGCCGGCCGAGAGCCAGGTCAGTGCTCGATGTCGATGTCGCGGGTCTCGCGGCTCAGCAGCAGGGCGACCAGGGCGATCACGGCCATCACCGAGAGGTAGACGCCGACCCAGAACGGGCTGCCCTCGCCGAGGGTCCACAGCCAGATCGCGATGAACGGAGCCACCGCCGCCCCGAGGATCGAGCTCATGTTGTACGCGAAAGCGGAGCCGGTGTAGCGCACGCTGGTCGGTAACAATTCGGGCAGCAGCGCGCCCATCGGCCCGAAGGTCATTCCCATCAGCGGCACGAAGAGCAGGCCGAATCCGATGATCGCCAGGGTCACGAAGATCAGGGTCTTGCGGCGCCCGTGCCTGTCGGCCCAGGGGCCGGAGGCCAACGTGACCACGCCGAAGAACAGCACGTAAGTGGCCAGCATGATGAAGGTGCCGAGGATCAGCTGGCGCCAGTGCGACCGGAACACGGCCGCGAGCGGCAGTTTCTCCACACGCTTGGTGGCGACGACCTGTGTGAAGGCGTCGGATTCGACCAGGCGCGGGCGTACCCAGAGGCCGACGACGACCATCACCGCGGAGAAGAGGAACGGGATGCGCCACGCCCACTCGCGGAACGCGTCCGAGGGGCGGGTCGGGTCGTCAGCGGGTCGGGTCATCACCGGGCAGGGCCAGTGCGATGGCCAGGAACAGGCCCTTGGCGATGATGAAGCCGAGCGGGGCGCCGACCTGCGGGAACGTGCCGTACCAGGCGCGCTTGCCGACCGGGGCGTTCTCGGTCGCGACCAGCGCGGCGCCGGACCACTCCCCGCCGAGTGCGAAGCCCTGGGCGAGGCGCAGGACCACGAGCAGGTCCGGCGTGAGCCAGCCGATCATGGCGTAGGTGGGCAGCACCCCGATCAGGAAGGTCGCGATGCCCATGGTCAGCAGTGCCCCGACGAGAGTGGCCTTGCGGCCCCTCTTGTCGCCGAAGTGGCCGAAGACCAGCGCGCCGATGGGGCGGGCCACCATGGCCGCGCCGAAGACGGCGAACGACGCCGGCAGCGCCGTGGTCTCGTTTCCGGTCGAGAGAACAGGTGCGGGAAGTCGAGAAGGGCGGCCGTTTGTGACAGCCGCCCTTGCACCCTACGTCCGGAGTCTCGGCTCCGCTAATCCTCGGCCCACGCTCCGGAAACGATACGGATGCCGCCGCATTATGGTCGTGTCTTACTCGCGCAGCTTCTGCAGCAGCTGAGCGGTCGCGATGGCCGCCGCGGCCGCCTCCTCGCCCTTGTCCTCCTTCGAGCCAGGCAGGCCCGCCCGGTCCAGGCCCTGCTGCTCGTCGTCGAGGGTGAGCACACCGAAACCCACCGGCTTGCCGGTGTCCAGCGCCACCCGGGTGAGGCCATCCGTTGCCGCCGACGACACGTACTCGAAGTGCGGGGTGCCGCCACGAATGATCACGCCGAGCGCGACAACCGCGTCGGCGCCGTTGTCGAGGGCCACCTTGCATGCAACCGGCAGCTCGAAGCTGCCGGGAACCCGCACGAGCGAGTAGCGGGCACCGGATGCCTCGAGCACCCGGGTCGCACCGGCGATCAGCCCGTCGGTGATCACGTCATGCCAGCGTCCGGCGACGATCACGATGTCCAGCCCGGTTCCGTCGATCTCGATCTCCGGGGAGCCTGCTCCGCTCATAGTGCGATTCCTTTCAGCATGTCTGCTTCTGTGATGTGGTGGCCCATCCGGTCGCGCTTGACGGCCAGGTAGTCCTGATTGTGCGTGCCGACGCCGACGACGAGCGGCACTCGCTCGGTCACGGTGATGCCGTGCGCCTCGAGCTGGCGCACCTTCTCCGGGTTGTTGGTCAGCAGCCGCACGGCGGACAGGCCCAGGTCGTGCAGGATGGCCGTGGCGGCGCCGTAGTCTCGGGAGTCGGCGGGAAGGCCCAGCGCCACGTTGGCGTCGAAGGTGTCCAGGCCGTCCTCCTGCAGCTTGTAGGCGCGCAGCTTGTTGATCAGCCCGATGCCGCGGCCCTCCTGGCCGCGCAGGTAGACGACGACGCCGCCGAGCTCCTGAATGGTCTCCAGGGCGGCATCCAGTTGAGGCCCGCACTCGCATTTGAGCGAGCCGAACGCCTCACCGGTGAGACACTCGGAGTGCACCCGCACGATCGCGCCGTCGGCGGGGGTGCCGGAGACGATGGCCACGTGGTCGGCGCCGGTCATCCGGTCCCGGTAGGCGCGCACCTGGAAGTAGCCGTGCCGGGTGGGCACCGTGGTCTCCACCTCGAAGTCCACCCGCGGCGATTCGAGGATCGGGCTGACTGTGGGCAGCTCGGTGTCGGTGTGGAACTCCTGCAGGTAGGCGATCAGGTCCTTGATGGTGATCACCAGCACGCCCTCGCGCTCGCCGAGGGCGAGGAGCCCGGGCAGGCGCATCATCTCGCCGTCTTCGGCGACGATCTCGCAAATTCCGGCGACCGGTACGAGGCCGGCCAGTTTCATCAGGTCGACGGCCGCCTCCGTGTGGCCGTCCCGCTCGCGCACACCGCCATCCCTCGCACGCAGCGGCATGATGTGGCCGGGCCGGTGCAGGCTGGACGGCGTCGAGGCCGGATCGGCCAGCACGCGCAGGGTGTGCGCGCGGTCGGCCGCGCTGATCCCGGTGCTGAGCCGGTCGGCCGCGTCGACCGACACCGTGTAGTTCGTGCCGCGGGGGTCCTCATTGTTCGGCACCATCACCGGCAGATCGAGCTTGTCGGCTAGGTCGTTGGTCATCGGCGCGCAGATGAAGCCGGAGGAGTACCGCACGGTCCAGGCGATCCACTCCTGCGTGGCCATCTGGGCGGAGATGATCACATCGCCCTCATTCTCACGGCCCTCGTCGTCGGCGACGATGACCGGTTTCCCGAGCCGGAGGGCATCCAGCGCGGTAGGAATGTCGGCGAGGCTCATGAGTGGCTCCTTTTCGATCCGGCGTCCGCCAGGGCGAGCATGCGCTCCACGTGGCGGGCCAGGATGTCGGTTTCAATGTTGACGTGATCGCCGATCGTGCGCTGTCCCAGCGTCGTAACGGTGAGGGTTTCGGGGATGAGAGAGACTTCGAACCACTGGTCCGGTTCGCTCGCCGGGCTGATGTTGCTGACGGTCAGCGAGACGCCGTCCACGGCGATGGAGCCCTTGCCTACCACGAGCGGGGCGAGTTCGGCGGAGAGGCTGAACCGCAGCACCCGCCAGGCCTCACCGGGGGTGACGGCCAGCAGGGTGCTGGTGCCGTCGATGTGGCCCTGCACGATGTGGCCGCCCAGGCGGTCGCCGACGAGGGCGGCGCGCTCGAGGTTGACCGGGCTGCCGGCGCGGGCGGCATCGAGGGTGGACATGAGGAGGGTCTGGGCCATCACGTCGGCGGTGAAGGTGTCGCCGGTCCGCTCCACCACGGTGAGGCAGACGCCGTTGACCGCGATCGAGTCGCCGTGGCCGGCGTCGGCTACGACTCTCGGGCCGCGGATGGTGAGGCGGGCGGCATCCGTGGATCGCTCCACCTTCTCGACCTGGCCGAGTTCCTCGATGATTCCGGTGAACATGATTGTCCTATCTCGGCCGGGCGACGACGAGGAGGTCGTCGCCGAGTCGGTCGTAATGGTCGATGGCCAGGCGGCGCTGGTCGGTGATGCCGGCCACCCCGATGTCGCCCAGGGCGAGCCGGGCGCCGCCGAGCAGCGTGGGCGCGAGGTACACGAGGTACTCGTCGACCAGCCCGGCCGCGACGAACGCACTGGCGAGAGTGGGCCCACCCTCGATGAAGGCGTGACGGATGCCGCGCCGGTGCAGGTCGTGCAGCACGGCCAGCAGATCGTCGGTGGCGAAGAAGAGGGGCGGATGCGGGTGGGCGCGGAGGGCGGCGTCGTTGGGGATGCCGCGGGTGCCGATCACGACCGGCACCGGCTGCGTGGGCAGAAGCTTTCCAGCGGCGTCGCGGGCGGTCAGGGCAGGGTCGTCGGCGAGCGCGGTGCCGGTGCCGACGAGGATGGCGCCGGCTGCCGCGCGCCGCCGGTGCACGTCCTGCCGGGCCTCCGGTCCGGTGATCCAGCGGCTGGTCCCGTCGTCGGCCGCCGCGCGCCCGTCGAGGCTCGACGCCCACTTGAGCGTCACGAACGGGCGCCCGAGACGGGCGGCGACGAGCCAGTCGGCGAGGAATGGTTCGACCTCGTCGGCGAGCAGCCCGCCGGTGACGTCGATTCCGGCGCCGTGGAGCCGGTCGGCCCCGCCCGAGGAGCCGACGCCGGGGTCGGCGACGGCGTAGACGACCCGGCGGACGCCGGCGTCGATCAGGGCGAGCGAGCAGGGGCCGGTGCGGCCGGTGTGGTTGCAGGGTTCGAGGGTGACGACGGCGGTGGCACCGCGGGCGGCGCCGGCGGCGAGCCGGCTCAGGGCGACAACCTCGGCGTGGGGGGTTCCGGCGCCGAGATGCCAGCCTTCGGCCAGGACCTGCCCGGAATCGTCGAGGAGAACACAGCCGACGCGGGGGTTCGGGCCTGTGGCCGGCCCATTCGCGGCCAGCGCGAGCGCACGCCGCATGGTGGCCTCGAGCGCCGCTTGGTCCGTCATTCCCGTCCTGTCCGTTGGTGCAACGAACTCCGGGTTTTCGGTGCGGCGAACACCATGTGGGTTGCGAAACCCGCCGACCGACCGGAATGGTCCATCGACTCGTGCGCCTCTCATCCGGACTTTAACCGTCGGTGCTGGAATTTCACCAGCTCAACCGTTCCGCTTTGGGAGCGGCACGGGTCGCGGACTTTCACCGCCGGTTCGGACTTACACCGACCCCGGAGCACGTTTCATATAACTACTACTAGTTATATCCCAACGCGTCGGCCATAGAAAAATTCCCGTTCGAGAGTGCGGCCTGCGATGGGCGCTCACGACTGCGGATGCGCGGCGACGGCCGGTTGGAGGGCCCGCGGCGGCCAGGTGCTGGCGCCGAGTTCCCGGGAGATGTTCCGGGCCGTCTCACGCAATCCGTTCAGCACGCTGGAGTCGGGAGGCCACTCGCTCGACGGTACGACAACGGCGACCGAGGCTATGACATTGCCGCGGGTGTCGACCACGGGCGCCGCGATCGACGACTCGCCCAGCACGGCCTCGTCCTCTTCGGTGGCGATGCCGTCGCTCACGATCGACACGAATTGGATGGCCAGCTGAGCCGGGTCGGTGATCGTGGCGCCGGTGAGACTGCGCAGGGGCCTCCCCAGCAGTCCGGAGGCGTATTCCGGACTGTATGCGAGGAGGACTTTGCCCATTGCCGAGGCGTGGGCCGGGATGGACAGGCCCGTTTCGGGCATCTGCTGGCTGCCGTCAGGCCGCTGGTTGTGGTGAATGATGATGACCTCGTCGAACAATTGCACCCCCAGACGTGTGGACAGTCCGGTTCTGCGCGCGAGTTCGAGGGTCCAGCGCATGGCCCGCGCGCGCACGTCGAGCGTGTCGAGGTAGACATTCGAGAGTTTGAGCAGGGCCGGGCCGAGCATGTACCGGGTGCCGCCAGGCTCCTGCGCGACAAGACCGTGGCCCTGCAGCGATTTGACGATGCCGTGCACGGTCGAGACCGGCAACCAGAGTTCGGTGGCGAGTTCGGTTATGCCGAGGTGGCGTGCGCCCTGCAACGTCGACAGCACTTTCGCCGCACGATCGATGGCTTGAATCACAGCTGCACCTCCGGTTGATTCCTTAAGTATGCCGCGTCACCAACGCGTCTTCATACGACGTGTTGACATTGGGCCACTCTCTGGAGGATATTCGACATTATCGAATTGCGTTCTGTATTTCTTTGAGTCGCGAGGGAAAGTGTCTCGCGGATCCAGCTCGAAAAGTTCAACGGAGAGCAAACATGAAGATAATCCTGGAGGTCTCAACATGAAGAAACTAATCAATTCCCCGGAGACGGTTCTCGCCGATTCCCTCATCGGCGTGGCGGCCGCACACCCGGAACTTCGCGTCGACCACGTCAACCGCATCATCTACCGGACAGACCCGACCAGAGCAGGCAAAGTCGCCCTGCTCTCTGGTGGGGGAACCGGCCATGAGCCGCTCCACGGCGGTTTCGTCGGTGTGGGAATGCTTGACGCGGCCTGCGCCGGGGCGGTCTTCACCTCGCCGACACCCGACCAGATGCTCGAGGCCACGAAAGTCGTGGACAGCGGAGCGGGCGTGCTGCACATCGTCAAGAACTACACGGGCGACGTGATGAACTTCGAAATGGGCGCGGAACTGGCCGCGGCTGAGACCGGGATCGAGGTTGCCGTCGTGGTCGTCAACGACGACGTCGCGGTCGAGGATTCCACCTTCACCGCAGGCCGCCGGGGCGTCGGAACCACTGTCCTGCTCGAGAAGATCGCGGGTGCGGCAGCCGAGGAAGGCCGCGACCTCGCGGCCGTCACCGCGGTGGCCCGCCAGGTCAATGAGTCCGGCCGTTCCATGGGCGTGGCCCTCAGCAGCTGCACGGTTCCCGCGGCCGGGAAACCGACCTTCGAACTTGCCGAAGGCGAGATGGAGATCGGCGTGGGCATTCACGGGGAGCCGGGCCGCCGCCGGGTGCCGCTGGCCGGGGCCGCCGAGGTTGCCCGTCTGCTCGTCGAGCCGATCCTCGCCGACCTGGACTTCACCGGCGCCCCGACGATCGTGATGGTGAATGGGCTGGGCGGAACCCCGTTGATCGAGCTCTATGTCATGTATGCCGAAGTCAGGAAGATCCTCGACGCCGCCGGCATCACGGTTGCCCGCTCCCTCGTGGGCAACTACATCACCGCGCTGGACATGGCGGGCTGCTCCGTCACGATCCTCAAGGCCGACGAGGACCTGCTTCATCTGTGGGATGCGCCGGTGAACACCGCCGGGCTGCGCTGGGGAATCTAGCACCATGACGAATGACACGATCAGCCTTGACCAGCTCACCGGCTGGCTCACCCGTTTTCGCGACTTGGTGACCGAGCAGGTCTCCTACCTCACCGAACTGGATTCGGCCATCGGCGACGCGGACCACGGCTCGAACATGACCCGCGGCATGGATGCGGTCCTCGAGAAAATCCAGGCCTCACCGGTCGTGGCCGTCGACGAACTGTTCAAGGGCGTGGGCATGACCCTGGTGACGTCCGTGGGTGGTGCCAGCGGCCCCCTGTACGGCACCTTCTTCCTGCGGATCGGTACCTCGGCAGGACCGGTCAGCACCCTGGACGCGCCCGGCCTGGCGGCCGCGCTTCGTGCAGGGCTGGGCGGCGTCGTTGCCCGCGGCAAGGCCGAGGCCGGGGATAAGACCATGTTCGACGTCCTCGCTCCCGCGCTCGACGCGTTCGACGCCGACCTCGTCGTTTTCTCCGATATCTCCTCGGCGGCCCGTGCTGCCTACTCCGCTGCACAAGCGGGGCGGGATGCCACCGCACCCCTGATCGCCCGCAAGGGCAGGGCCAGTTACCTGGGGGAACGCAGCATCGGCCACATCGACCCGGGAGCCGCGTCGACGTCGCTGCTTTTCCAGGCTCTGGCCGAGATCCTCGACAAGGAGTAGATCGTGATCGGAATCGTAGTGGTATCGCACAGCCCCCGGCTCGCGCAGGCAGCAGTGGACCTCGCAGTGGAAATGGTCGGGGTCAACGGCCCGGCCATCGCGATCGCAGCCGGTGCCGGCGCAGGGGTGATCGGAACGGACGCGTCCAAAGTCGCCGAGGCCATCGCCGAGGTTTCCTCTCCCGAGGGCGTGCTCGTGATGATGGATCTGGGATCGGCTGTGATGAGCGCGGAAATGGCGCTGGAGTTCTCGGACGACCCCGACCTGCCCGTCCGGCTCAGCAGCGGTCCCTTCGTAGAGGGCCTGATGGCGGCGGTGGTGCGCGCGGCGGGTGGCGCCACCCTTGACGAAGTGGAACGTGAGGCCCGAGGTGCTCTTCGTGCCAAGCAGAGTCACCTGGGCGACGAGGACCCGGCCGGCCTGCCGGTCGACTCCGGCCCGGCGGCGGAACACACGATCGAGGTGACGTTGCTGAACCCCGACGGCCTGCACGCGAGACCGGTCTCGATGCTCGTCACCGCCATCAGCGCCTTTGAGGCGACGGTGACGGTCGCCAACCTCCGCACCGGCCGGCCCCCGGTGCCGGCTAACAGCCCGACTGCCCTGTTGACCGTCGGCGCCCGGAAGGGCGACACGATCTCCGTCGCGGCGGCCGGGCGGCAGGCTGTGGAGGCGCTCGAGGCCGTGAGTGAACTGGTCGGGAAGGGCTTCGGCGAGCTCGCGGCCGCCCACGCTCCCGCGCCCAGGCCGGCGCGTTCCGCGTCGCGGCCGCAGGCCCGGCCGCAGGGCGGGGCGCCGTCGAGCGGGCCTCTGGGCGTGAGCCCCGGCTTCGCCGTCGGTCCGATCGTGCGGATGCAGGAACCGGTGAACGAGCCGGGGCCGGCAGTCGCACTCCCCCTGCGCGAGCGAGCGGCGGCCGCGGAGAGGATCGTGGCCGCCGCGGCATCCGTAGCCCTGGCCCTGCGGGACAAGGCGGCCCGGGTGTCGGGAGCGGCGCGTGGGATCCTGGAGGCAACGGCGCTGATGGCGGCGGATCCCGGGCTGATCGATGCTGCCGTTTCCCGAGTGACCGGGCAGGGCCACACTCCGGAGCGTGCCGTCTGGGCGGCTGTGAGCGAGGTCACAACGGTTTTTAAGGAGCAGGGTGGGCTCCTCGCCGAACGTGTCTCGGACCTGCACGACGTGCGCAACCGCATCGTGTCCGAGTTGCTCGGCCGACCGGCACCGGGCCTGCCGGATCGTGTGGAGCCGTATGTGCTCGTGGCCCGGGACCTGGCCCCCGCCGACACGGCGCTGATCGACCCCACGGTGTGTCGGGCGATCGTCACCGTCGAGGGCGGGCCCACCTCCCATACGGCCATTCTCGCGCGGGCGCTTGGCTTGCCTGCCGTGGTGGCGGCCCGCGATGCGATGGACCTGCCTGAGGGAAGCGTGGTGATCGTTGACGGCACGACCGGTGAGATCGTCGTGGCCCCCACCGACGACCAAGTGTTGCGAGCCGAGGAACAGATCCGCCGGGTGATCACCTTCGACGGTACGGGAAGGACCAGGGACGGGCACCGCGTGCAGCTCCTCGCGAACGTGGCTTCGCCTGACAGTGTTGCCGCCGCGATCGAGGCGAACGCCGAGGGTGTCGGCCTCTTCCGCACCGAATTCTGCTTCCTCGACCACGCCGAGGCTCCGGGACTCGACGAACAGGTCGCCGCGTACCGGCAGGTGTTCGCCGGATTCCCCGGGAAGAAGGTCACTATCCGAACGCTGGATGCGGGAGCCGACAAGCCGCTGGCCTTCGTCACGGCGGCCGACGAAGTCAACCCTGCCCTGGGCATCCGGGGGTATCGCACAGTGTGGCAGCGGCCGGAACTGCTGGACACCCAGCTGCAGGCCATCGCAGCGGCGGCCGCCGCGGAAGACGCCGACGTCGGCGTCATGGCGCCGATGATCGCGACCGTCGACGAGTCCGTGGACTTCGCGGCCCGCTGTGCCGCGCACGGCCTGCACAACGTGGGCGTGATGATCGAGACTCCCGCCGCCGCTATCACGGCGGGCCCCATCCTCGAACGGGTGGACTTCGCGAGTCTGGGGACCAACGACCTCGCCCAGTACACCATGGCGGCCGATCGGCTGATGGGGGAGCTCGCCCTGCTCAACGACCCCTGGCAGCCGGCGGTCTTGCGGATGATCCGGGAGGCCTGCCAGGCCGGTCTGGCGGCCGGCAAGCCGGTCGGGGTCTGCGGTGAGGCCGCGGCAGATCCGATGCTTGCCGCCATCCTGGTGGGGCTCGGGGCGACCAGCCTGTCGATGTCCCCGCGAGCCCTGGGCGGCGTGGCCGAGTTCCTACGCGGCGTGACGGTGGACCAGTGCCGGGATGCCGCACTCGCCGCGGTCGCCGCCGGCAGCGCCGGCGCGGCGCGATCCGCCGCCGCGCTCCTGCTGGAGCCGACACGGGCGTAGCTGCCGGTGTCGGCCCCTCCCGGGCGTCCGATCTGCACAAATGTGCAACGCTGGCTTTCAGAAACAGCGACGTATTTCCTGTAAATCCTGAATAGCATTCAAAAAATTGGCCAAGAGCGCGTGTTTGTGCGTCAGATCCGATCTCTGAGCCGTGACATCAGACTGGGCGGATGTGCCGGAAACCGCTCGGAGGGTGCGCTCGCACGGTCGCCCGCTACAGGGCAGCCGATGTCGGTCGAATCGGCGGGCGTAATGTGAAATCTGTGCCCCGGAAGACCGGTTCACCGCCACCGTCCCACAAAGATGTAGACGCAGTTCGACCAGGAAGAAGTTCCACGATGACCACTTCAATCCGCACAGTCATGAGCCCCGGACGTTACGTCCAAGGCAAGGGAGCGATCGATCGCCTCGGCGAATTCGTATCCCAGATCGGCTCCGCCCCCCTGATCGTCGCTGATGACGTCGTGTGGGGTTTCGCAGGGCAGCAGGTCTCGGCGAGCTTCGCTGCTGCCGGCCTCCGCGTCGAACGGGTCGAATTCGACCGCTTTGCGACTGCGTCCGCGGTCGACGCGCTGGTCGAGAAGATCCGCGTAACCACGGCCGACGTGATCATCGGCTTGGGCGGCGGAAGCACGATCGACTCGGCCAAGGCCGCCGGCTTCCTGGCTGGAATTCGTTGGGTCAGCGTGCCCACCGTGGCGTCGACCGACGCTCCCACCTCCGCACTCTCGGTGATCTACACGGAGGAGGGCGAGTTTGTCGAATACCGTTTCTTCCCGCGCAACCCCGACCTCGTGCTGATCGACACCCAGATCGTGGCCAACGCGCCGGTCGAGTTCCTCATCGCCGGAGTCGGCGACGCGCTGGCGACCTGGCTCGAAGCCCGGGCCACGGCGGCTGCCCATGCGACCACGATGGCCGGGGGGCTGCCGACCCAGACCGGCACCGCGCTGGCCAAGTTGTCGTGGGACGTCATCTGGGAGAACGCCCTTCCGGCCCTCGATGCCGTGCGTGACAACCTGGTCACACCTGCTCTCGAGAAGCTGGTGGAGGCGAATACGCTTCTGTCCGGACTCGGTTTCGAGTCGGGCGGTCTGGCCGCCGCCCACGCCATCCACAACGGCCTGACCGCGGCCCCGCAGACCCACGGTCTCACCCACGGTCAGAAGGTGAACATCGGCTCGCTGACCCAGCTGGTCCTCGAGGGCGCGCCACGCACCGAGGTGGAAGACTTCATCGAGTTCACCACTCTCGTCGGATTGCCCACCACGCTGACCGAGATCGGTCTCAGCCTGGACGACGAGAAGGAGCTGAGGGCCATCGCCACGGCGTCAACCCTGCCGGGTGAGACGATTCACAACATGCCGTTCGTGGTCACTGCAGACGACGTTCTCGACGCCCTCAAGTCGATCGAGGGGCTCTCGCGGTCCGTGCGCGCGGCGCGCGGCCTGCCCGCTCCCGTCAAGTACGTGCAGAAGCATTGATCCGTCGGCCCGCCGGTCGCCACGAACCCTCAGTGGCTGCCGGCGGGCCTCCGTCTGCTCACTCGCACAGTGCCCGGGCGCTGCTCTCGTCGATGAACAGGTCGGTGATCAGGTTCGCGGCCAGCGCGCCGCGGAGACTGTCCACCTTGGACTGGCCCGAGACGACGCAGATGCGCCGGGGGGTGCGGCGCAGCACCGACAGTTCCGGGCCGGTGCCGCGATCATTGAGCGGGATGCCGTCGGTCGAGCCGTCCGCGCGGTAGAAGACTGTCGCGACGTCGCCGACGACCCCGGCGTCGCTAAGAGCGGTGAGCTCGTCGTCGTCCAGGTAGCCTCCGACGTAGACGTGGCTGGGGACGTTGGAGAAGGGCGAACCCACGCTGAAGAGCGCGACGTCCATGTTCCTCTGCATTTCCAACAGCCGGCGCAAGCCGCGCTCCCGCCAGTACGCCGTGCGTGTGGCCGGGTCGTCGAAGAAGGTGGGAACCGGGAACTGTTCCAGGCGGGCGCCGAATGCGTTGCTGAACCGCTGCAGGATCTCGTTGGCGTAGTCGAGGCCGGTGCTGCGTGTGTTGCCGGCGCCGTTCAGCTGCACGATCTGTGCGTTGTGAGTGCGTTTAGGGGTCACGTGGCGGCTGACCGCATTCATCGTGGAGCCCCAGGCGATGCCCATGATCATGTTCGAGTCGAAGAACTCGCCGAGAATCCGTGCAACCGAGAGGGCCACGCGCTCCAACCGATCGACGTCGCTGGCGTGGTCGGGCACCGGCACGACGTGCGCGGTGACCTGGAAGCGGTTCAGGATGAGCTTCTCCACCCGGCTCGTCGCGTCGAGCGGGGACCGGATCTGGATGTCGACCAACCCGCTGGTTCTGGCCTGGCTGAGCAGACGGGACACCGAGGAGCGGGAGGTGTGCAGTTCCCGCGCGATGGCCTCCATGGTCAGGTCCTGCATGTAATACAAGTGGGCCGCCGTGAGCGCGTCACTGGTTCGGTCCGACAGGGACGGATCGTCTGGATGGGCCATTTTAACTCCTTGCACGTATGTTCAAACCTCTTGACCGTTTGTGTCGAACCTAGCAGGGTAGAAGCAATTCCCCTCCACCCACAGAGAAGTGAGCGAACAGTGCTGTCCACACCCGATCAGTCATCTTCCGCACCGTCACAGTCCAGTGGTGCCGCCGCCCAGGCCGCCATCCAGGACCGCCCCCGCGCTCAAGTTCTCATCATCGGAGCCGGCATCAACGGCATCGCGACCTTCCGCGATCTGGCCCTGCAGGGCGTGGACGTCGCCATCGTCGACAAGGGCGACTACGTTTCCGGCGCATCCTCGGCCTCCTCGCACATGATCCACGGCGGTGTGCGCTACCTCGAGAACGGCGAATTCCGCTTGGTCAAGGAGTCTGTGGAGGAGCGCAACAGCCTTCTCAAGATCGCCCCCCATTACGTCAAGCCGCTCAAGACGACCATTCCGATCTACTCCACCTTTTCCGGAGTGATGTCGGCGCCGATGCGGTTCCTCACCCACAAACAGGGTGCGGCCCAGGAGCGCGGAGCTCTACTGATCAAGATCGGCATGATGCTCTACGATTCCTTCTCCCGCGACGGCGGCAATGTGCCCCGGCATGAATTCCTCGGCAAGAAGGCGTCGCTCGAAGTGCTGCCGCAGATAAACCCGGGCCTCAAGTACACGGCCACCTACTACGACGCCTCCATGCACGACCCGGAGCGCCTCGCCCTCGACGTGCTGGCCGACGGCCTGGCCGCCGGCACCCACGCCCGGAGCGCCAACTACATCGAGGCCGTCGGCATGGATGCTGCGGGTGTGCGCCTGCGCAACACGGTCTCCGGCGCCGAATTCAGCTTCGAGGCCGACATCGTGGTCAACACGTCCGGACCGTGGACCGACCTCACGAACACGGCCCTCGGCCAGGCCAGCACCTATATGGGCGGCACCAAGGGGTCGCACGTCGTGCTCGACAACCCCGAACTGCTCGCCGCGACCGGCGGTCGCGAGATCTTTTTCGAGCACAAAGACGGCCGCATCGTGCTGATCTTCCCGCTTGCGGGCCGCGTTCTCGTCGGCACGACCGACCTCGAGCACGACATGACTCAGCCGGCGCGCTGCACCGAGGCCGAGGTTGACTACTTCTTCGAACTCGTCAACCACGTTTTCCCAAAGGTGGCCGTCGACCGGTCGCAGATAGTGTTCCGGTTCGCCGGCGTGCGCCCGCTGCCCCGCCACGACGACGAGGCGCCCGGTTTCGTCTCGCGCGACTACCGCATCGAATCGCGCCCGCTCGGCGCCCGGCACGGCACCCTGCTGAGCCTGGTCGGCGGCAAGTGGACGACCTTCCGCGCCCTGGCCGAACACCTGAGCGGCGACATCCTGACCCTGCTCGGCCTGCCGCGCACCGTCTCGACGGTCGGCCTGCCCATCGGTGGTGGTCGAGACTTCCCGGCGACGGATGCCGCACGCGGGGTCTGGGTTGCCGCCAACGGCGACAAGGTCGGCGCCGAGCGTGCCGATGTGCTGCTGACCCGGTACGGCACGCGCGCCACCGAGGTGATCACCTGGCTCACCGCCGAACCGGACGCGCCGCTCATGCAGCACCCCGGCTACACCCGGCGCGAAATCGAGCTCATCGCCCGGGCGGAATCGGTCATGCACCTGATGGACCTGCTGCTGCGCCGCACCAGCATCGCTTTCCGCGGCGAAGTGACTCTGCCGCTGCTCACCGAGCTGGCCGGCGTGCTCGCACCAGTCCTCGGCTGGGACGCCGCCCGGAGCGCGCATGAGGTCGACACCGCGGTGAATACACTGCGCGACATGTACGGCGTGCACCTGGCCCCGGCGGAAACGCCGGCCGTGCCGGCCGTCTAGGGACTGCTCGGGACTGCCCTGCGGGCGGGCGGGCGCTGCGGTCGCCTGCCCGCAGCCTGCCCTCCGGCCCGGCTCCGTACCCGCAGACTTGAAGGCTGATCTGCACAAACGTGCAGAAAGGTCAGGACCACCGGCGGTCTCGAGTCGCTAGGTTTTTTACTATCCGTTTCCTTCGCTTTCTTCATTTCAATAATCTAAAAGGATGTCAACGTGGACAATCTCGGTATCGTATTCCTCTCGGAAGTGGTGGGAACCGCTCTCCTGATCCTGCTGGGCTGCGGGGTGGTCGCCAACGTCGCCCTGACCAAGAACAAGGGCTTCGGCGGCGGATTCCTGATGGTCACCATCGGCTGGGGCCTCGCGGTGTACGCCGGCGTGATCGTCTCCTATAACTCGGGCGCTCACTTGAACCCCGCCGTCACCTTGGGACTCGTGTCGTCCGGGGCCACCGAGTTCGGCTCGGGGGTTCCGGTCAACGCTGTGTCCGTGGCGGCGTACATCGGGGCTCAGTTGATTGGTGCCATCCTGGGTGCCACCGTCGTCTGGCTCGCCTACAAGCAGCACTTCGACCAGGAACCGGAGCCGGCCAACAAGCTCGGCGTGTTCGCGACCGGTCCGGCCATCCGTTCCTACGGCTGGAACCTCATTACCGAGATCATCGGCACCTTCGTGCTCGTCTTCGTCGTCATCGCGTTCGGCGGCGGGCGCCAGGGCGAGAGCGGCGGCCTGGCCGCCCTTGGCGCCCTTCCGGTTGCCCTGCTCGTGATCGTGATTGGCACCTCGCTGGGTGGACCGACCGGCTACGCGATCAACCCCGCCCGTGACCTCGGCCCGCGCATCGCGCATTTCCTGTTGCCGATCAAGGGCAAGCGTTCCTCCGACTGGGCCTACTCGTGGGTGCCCGTCGTCGGTCCCGTCATCGGTGGCCTGCTGGCCGGCTGGACCTCCGCGTTCCTCCTGCCGATCCTCGCGTAGGCGCCGCTCGCTTCTTCTTTTTCCATTCCTGAATACCCGTGTACCCAGCATTGACAAAGGAGTTAAAAATGGCACAGTACGTCATCGCAATCGACCAGGGAACCACCAGTTCCCGTGCGATCATTTTCGACAAGGCCGGGTCGATCATTTCGACCGGTCAGCTCGAACACGAACAGATCTTTCCCCGGGCAGGCTGGGTCGAACACGACCCGTTGGAGATCTGGAGCAACACCCGTGAGGTCATCGGTCAGGCTCTGGCCAAGGCCAACCTGACCCGCCACGACATCGCGGCCGTGGGCATCACGAACCAGCGCGAGACCGCCGTCGTCTGGGACCGTCACACCGGTATCCCCGTCTACAACGCCATTGTCTGGCAAGACACCCGCACCCAGCCCATCGTCGACCGACTCGCCGCCGACGGCGGTGTCGATCGTTTCAAGGCCCAGGTCGGCCTGCCGCTGGCGACTTACTTCTCCGGCACCAAAATCGTCTGGATCCTCGAGAACGTCGAAGGGGCGCGAGAGAAGGCTGAGGCCGGCGACCTCATGTTCGGCACGACCGACACCTGGATTCTCTGGAACCTGACCGGCGGCCTCGAGGACGGTGTGCACGCAACCGACGTCACCAACGCCAGCCGCACCATGTTCATGGACCTGAAAACCCTGCAGTGGGACGACGAGATCCTCGCGGCGTTCGACGTGCCCAAGTCGATGCTGCCCGAGATCCGTTCCTCCTCCGAGGTCTACGGCATCGCCAGCGGCCACAGCCTGCTGCGCGAAACCCCGATTGCGAGCATCCTGGGTGACCAGCAGGCCGCGACGTTCGGGCAGGCTGCCTTCGACCAGGGTGAGGCGAAGAACACTTACGGCACCGGTAACTTCCTGATCTTCAATACGGGCACCGAAATCATCCACTCCAAGAACGGTCTGCTCACCACGGTCGGCTACAAGCTCGGCGACGCCGAACCGCACTACGCCCTGGAGGGCTCGATCGCGGTCACCGGCTCGCTCGTGCAGTGGCTGCGGGACAACCTGGGCATCATCAACTCTGCGGAGGAGATCGAGGCACTCGCCCTGTCGGTCGAGGACAACGGCGGCGCCTACTTCGTGCCCGCCTTCTCCGGCCTGTTCGCGCCGTACTGGCGTGCGGATGCCCGTGGTGCCCTGGTCGGCCTCACCAGCTACGTGAACAAGGGCCACATCGCCCGCGCCGCCCTCGAGGCGATCGCGTACCAGACCCGCGAGGTGCTGGACGCGGTCAACGCCGACGCTGGTGTTCCGTTGACCGAGCTCAAGGTCGACGGCGGGGCCTCGGCCAACGACCTGCTGATGCAGTTCCAGGCCGACATCCTCGGCGTGTCTGTCGTGCGCCCGGTGGTGGCGGAGACGACCGCCCTGGGTGCCGCCTACGCGGCCGGCCTGGCGGTCGGTTTCTGGAACAACCTCGGTGAGCTGCGGTCCAACTGGCAGGAGGACGCCCGCTGGGAGCCGAGCCTGGACATCGCCGAGCGCGACCGTCTGCTGCGCAACTGGAAGAAGGCCGTCACCAAGTCCCTGGACTGGGTCGACGCCGACGTGATCTAGCCCGCGCCCCCTTTTTCCCCCCGCGTCCCTGCGCGCGTACGACGCACCCCACCGAGACCCGGCGGCCGCCCCTGGCCGCCGGGTTTCGGCATCCGTTCCCCGTGGCCCGTGCCCGTTCCCCGTGGCCCGTGCCCGTGCCCGTTCCCCGTGGCCCGTGCCCGTCCCCCGTGGCCCGTGCCCGTCCCCCGTGGCCCGTGCCCGTCCCCGTCTTCCCCTCGCGCCGGCCGGCATCCGTGCCCCGTCGGACAGTTCCTTCGTGGCGCTTCCCGGAGGGCAGCTCCCGTGGGTGGTGTGTGGCTAACTCAGGAGATCTACCCCGGCGGCGCCAACGGATGCCGGACTGGTGTAGTTTGTCCCTCGTTTCACAGCCGTTTCTCCTGAATTAGCCACGGGTCGGCGGCGACACCGCGGATCCTCCACAGCACAGGCTGACCGGAGCAGGCCACAGGTGGGCAGCCGACGCGGCAGACGGGGCCCGCGCTGTCCACACTGTCGACATGACTTGGGCAGAGTACTTCCGCGTCCACAATGTGCAGATCGCCGAAACCGGGGCGCTGAACGCCGCCGGCGCCAATTGGCGGGTGCTGAGGGCGGCCGTGCAGAGTGGATATCTGGTGAGGGCGCGTCGAGGGCACTATGCGCTTCCCGATACGGATTCGCACATCCTCGAAGCGGTGCGGCTGGGTGGGCGACTCGCCTGCGTCTCCGCGGTTGCGAATGCCGGGATCTTCGCCCTGGACAGCACCTTCGCGCACATCCATGTCGACCCCACCGCTTCCCGGTTGCGGGCGCCGCACGATCGATTTCAGCAGCTCAACGCTCACAACCGAGACGGTGTGGAACTCCACTGGGGTCAGCTGCTCGACCCCTGCGGCGGCACCGAGTTCCGTATCGGGCTGGCCGATGCGCTGGTCCAGGTTTTCCGGTGCCAGGAACCGAGATTCGCGATCGCGTCACTCGATAACGCCTTGTACAAGAGACTGCTCGCGGAGCAGACCGTGGCCCAGATCTTCGCAGCCCTGCCCGCGGAGTTGCAGTCCCTGCGCCCGCTCATCGACTGTCGCAGCGAATCGGGCCAGGAGACCGTGCTCCGCCTCGTGATCACGGGAGCCGGCTTCGACGTCGAGATCCAGGTCGAGATCGGGGGCGTCGGTCGCGTCGATATGATCGTCGAGGGGCGCATAGCGGTCGAGGCCGACAGCCGGCAGTTCCACGACGGCTGGGAGGCGCACGCGCGCGACCGCACCCGCGACTGCGACCTCGCCATGCGGGGGTACCTGACTCTGCGGGTTCTCTACCGGGACATCATCCACCACCCGAAGCGCGTCATCGCCGCGATCACCGGCCTTCTGGCGTCGACCAGTCACTACCGCACCTTCATCGTCTAGTCGGTTCCCGGCAAGCCGACATCCGCTCCCGCACCTCCATCGTCTAGTCGGTTCGCGGCAAGCCGACATTCGCTCCCGCGGGGCTGCCGGGTCCGGCTTGGCGGACACCCAACCTGCCGGTCATGCGGTTGAGACCCACCCCCATGTGGCTAACTCAGGAGATCTGCCGAATCGCAGTATCAGACCCGCGTGTTTCCGGGGCGAAGAGGAACGCATATTACGGATGTCCTGAGTTGGCCACGCAGGCAGGAGCCGTGCCTGCTTCGAGCCCGGCGTTGCCGTCAGCGTGGCCGGGCGGCGCGCGCAGCGGGGCGGCCCGCCCGCGGACCCGACCTCCTTGCGGTCGAGACCCACCCTCGTGTGGCTAACTCAGGAGATCTGCCGAATCGTAGTATCAGACCCGCGTGTTTCCGGGTCAAATAGAAACGAATGCGACGGATGTCCTGAGTTGGCCACACCGGGGCAGGCCAGGGGGACCCCAGCGGCACCGTCAGGGGGGGGGGCAGCCGTCAGCGGGGCGGGGAACAGCCGTCAGCGGGGGCCGGCGGTCAGTGGGGCGAGGCTGCGGGCCGCGAGGGCCCCGGGCAGCGCGGCGAGGCTGGTGATCCGGATGATGCCCAGCCGGGCGGCCTCGGCCGCATCCGCCCCGGCCCCGGCACCACTACCTCCAGCACCACCCCCAGCCCCGGCCGCGGTCCGGTCCAGCCAGACTCCGGTCAGCCCCGCCGCGGCGGCTCCGATCGCGTCCGTGCGCAGCCGGTCGCCCACGTAGACGGTCTGCTCCGACTCCGACCCGAACACCATGCAGGCATGCCGGAAGATGCGAGGATCCGGCTTGGCGAAGCCCAGGCTGCCGGATGCGATCACGTGCTCCAACCGCACGTCGAGCCCGGTGTCCGCCAGTTTGTGCCCCTGAGGCGTCGACTCACCGTTGGTGATCAGCCCGATCCGCACGCCCGGAAAGGCGACGGCCAGCGCGTCGAGGCAGGGGAGCGCATCGGTGTGGAGGCGCCAGCTCGCCCGATAGTGCAGAAAATACGCATCGAACCAGCTCGTCGCAGCCGGCCCGGTCAGGGTCACGCCGTGCGCCGCCGCGAAGTCGCGGGCCCGCTCCCGGCGCTGCCCGGCGAAGTCCAGACTGCCGGCGAGGTAGGCGTGGTAATGCCGCTCTTCCAGGTCGTCCCAGAGCGCCAGCGCCGCGCCGGGGTCGGCGTCGGTGAAGGTGCCGCCCAGAGAGCCGAGGTAGGCGCGGATGCCGTCGGCCACGGCACCGCGATGGGCGAACAGGGTGTCATCGAGGTCGAACAGAACGACCGCGGGCGCGGGCGCGGACATCCGCTACCCGACGACGACGTCAACGACGACGTCAACGACGACGTCGACGACCATGACGAACATGACGACGAGGGGCCGGCCCCGCCCCATCAGTAGCGAGCTCACCACAATCGCCACCACCGCCCTAGCGCCGCGGTAGCAGGCCGACGCGGTCGTAGGCGCGCGCCAGCGTCTCGTTGGCCACCGTCGCCGCCCGGTCCGCGTTGAGGGCGAGGAGTCGGTCGAGTTCGGCCGGGTCGTCGAGCAGCTCGAGAACGCGCGCCCGGATCGGCCCGAACGTGCCCGTGACCACCTCGGCGAGACCCTTCTTCAGGTCGCCGTAGCCGCGGCCGGCGTACTCGTCCTCGATCGAACCCACCGAGCGTTCCGCGAGCACCGAGTAGATCGTCAGCAGGTTGGCCACGCCCGGCTTGTTCTCGCGGTCGAAGACCACGCCGCCCTCGGCATCTGTGACCGCGCGCATGATCTTCTTATTCGTCACTGCCGGCTCATCGAGCAGCCAGATCACGCCCGCGTGCGACTCGGCCGACTTCGACATCTTCGACGTCGGGTTCTGCAGGTCGTAGATCTTGGCGGTCTCCGTGACGATGGCGACCTCCGGCACTGTGAATGTCTGCCCGAACCGGGCGTTGAAGCGCGCCGCGAGGTCGCGGGTCAGTTCGACGTGTTGACGCTGGTCCTCGCCGACCGGCACGATCTCGGTGTCGTACAGCAGAATGTCCGCGGCCATCAGCATTGGGTAGGCGAACAGTCCCACGGTGGTCGCGTCCGATCCCTGCCGGGCGGATTTGTCCTTGAACTGGGTCATCCGGCTGGCCTCGCCGAAACCGGTGATCGTGTTCAGCACCCAGGCCAGCTGGGCGTGCGCGGCGACATGCGACTGCACGTACAGAGTCGACGCCGACGGGTCGATGCCGCTCGCGATGTATTGGGCGGCGGTGCGGCGGGTGTTCTCCCGCAGCTTCACCGGGTCCTGCGCCACGGTCAGGGCGTGCAGGTCGACGATGGAGAAGTACGCGTCGTGGGTCTGCTGCAGCGCCTTCCAGTTCAGGAGGGCGCCGATGTAATTGCCGATCTGCAGGGAATCGGCGCTCGGCTGCATGCCCGAGTAGAGGCGGGGCTTGTCCATGGGATCAGATCTTTTCGTAGCGTGTGGCCGCCGGCCGGGCCGAAAGCGCGAGTTGGAGGGGAGGTCAGATGGTGTAGTCGACGACCACGGGGGTGTGGTCGGACCAGCGCTGGTCGTAGGCGGCCGCGCGGTCGACGACGTAGCCGGTGACGGATGCCGCGAGCGCCGCTGTGGCCAGCTGGTAGTCGATCCGCCAGCCGGTGTCGTTGTCGAACGCCTGGCCGCGCCACGACCACCAGGTGAACGGCCCGTCCACTTCGCCGGACCACCGGCGCCCCACGTCGATCCAGCCGAGTCCGGCCCCGGCGTTGTAGTCCGGGGCGGCTTCGGCGCCGACGATGCGGTCGAAGTAGGCGCGCTCCTCGGGCAGGAACCCGGCGCGCTTCACGTTTCCGCGCCAATTCTTGATGTCGAGCGTGCGGTGCCCGACGTTCAGGTCACCGAGCACGACGGCCCGGTCGCTGTGCGCGGCGAGCTCGGGCAGTCGTTCGAGCATGGCGTCGAGGAACCTGTACTTCTCGACCTGCTTCGGGGTACCCACCTCGCCGGAGTGCACATAGGTGCTCACGACGGTGATCAATTTGCCGTTGACCTCGTAGTCGGCTTCGAGCCAGCGGCCGGCGCTGTCGAATTCGGCGGAGCCGAGCTCGACCCGGTGGATGGCCGCGGTCGATCGGCTGGCCAGGGCCACCCCGGCCCGGCCCTTCGCGGTGGCGGCGTCGTGCAGGATGCTCCACCCCGGCCCGAGCAGACCCTCGAGGTCCTCGGTCGAGGCACGCACCTCCTGAAGGGCGAGGATGTCCACGTCGCGTTCGGACAGCCAGTCGCCCATTCCCTTGCGGAAGGCGGCGCGCACGCCGTTCACGTTCACGCTCGCGATCCGCAGGCGCTCGCCGGCGAAAGCCGCGGACACAGCGGAGTCGGCGGAGGCGGCGGAGGAAGCAGGGTCGGACGCGGCCGGGGTGGAAGCGGCAGTGGAAGCGGCAGTCGAGGCGGAAGGCATTCCCCAATTCTACTTTGGCTCAGGCCTTGGGGCCGTCGTTCGTCAGCTCAGCGGCTCGCTTCTCGGCGGCGCGCAGGCGACGCGCGGTGAGCAGCCGCTGGGGCCAGGCCGCGGTGTCGTGCGCGAGGCGGGCCTCCCGAAGCTCGGCCTGCACCACCACGCGGAACGCCTCCTCCTCCTGCCGGCGCTTCTCGGTGGCAACCTCGTCCGCGCTGATCCGTCGCGGTGAGAACCCGGCGTCGTCCATGCCGACGGCGATCCAGGATGCGGCGAGCAGTGTCAGGGTGCTGGTCAGGTTGAACCAGATCAGGAGTCCGATGATCACCGCGAATGCGGCGAGCAGCGGGTTGCGGCCGGCGCCGGCGAGCAGCGTGCTGCCGAGGACCTTGAGGACACCGAGGCCCACCGCGCCCAGAATGGAGCCGGTGATGAGCTGGCGGACGGGGATCCGCACCCGCGACAGCACCCGGAACAGTGCGGCGAGGGTGATCGTGTCGATCAGGAGCACGAGGAGCAGGCCGACCGCTCGGGCGGCGCCGTTGAACCAGAACGAATCCCGGGACACCCCGAAAAGCCCGAACAGGGCCCCGAGCGCCTCGGTGCTCGCGATCGAGATCAACGCCGACACCACGAGCACGACCGCGAACAGCACTCCGAGGCCCAGCTCCCGCAGCTTGACGAGGAGGATGAAGGTCTTGTCGGGCGGCATCCGGAAGATCGTGCGCACCGCCTGCGCCGTTGTCGAGAGCCAGCCGAGCACGGTCGCGAGCAGACCGACCAGTGCGATGACGCCGGACCAGCCGAGGACCCTGGCGTCGGCGAGGACGCTTGGGTCAATCACGCCTTCCTCGCCGATCAGCCCGGGCACGGACTGGTTGATGAAGGAGTAGAGCGTCAGCTCGAGGTCGGGATTGGACGTGATCCACAGTCCCGCGATGGAGAAGGTCAGCCAGAGGGCCGCGAACGTCGCGAAGATGGCCTGGTAGGACATGCCGCCGGCCAGGATGCCGCCGCCGCTTTCACCGAACCGGGTGAAGACCCGCACCGGGCGCGAGCGCATGACCCGCGCGATGAGGGTCTTGATCCGGTCGATCGCCGTGGGAGTGTTCACCCGCTCAGCCTAAGCGGCAGCCGGGCAGCGGAGAAAGCGAAAGGCCGGTCTCGCCACGACGAAACGTCGTGACAAGACCGGCCCCAGGGTTCGGACCGGCTACTCCATGCCGCGCAGCATGGCCTGCTTGACCTCGGAGATGGCCTGCGTGACCTGGATCCCGCGGGGGCACGCCTCGGTGCAGTTGAAGGTCGTGCGGCAGCGCCACACGCCTTCCTTGTCGTTCAGGATATCGAGGCGCACGGCGGCGTTGTCGTCGCGCGAGTCGAAGATGAAGCGGTGCGCGTTGACGATCGCGGCCGGACCGAAGTACTGTCCGTCGGTCCAGAACACCGGGCAGCTCGACGTGCACGCGGCGCAGAGGATGCACTTCGTCGTGTCATCGAAGCGTTCGCGCTGGGCGACGGTCTGGATGCGCTCCTTGCCATCGGTGGGGGCGTTGTTCGCCACCAGGAACGGCTGCACGGCACGGAACGATTCGAAGAACGGCTCCATGTCCACGATCAGGTCCTTCTCCAGCGGCAGGCCCTTGATCGCCTCCACGTATACCGGCTTGGTGATGTCGAGGTCCTTGATCAGGGTCTTGCAGGCCAGGCGGTTGCGGCCGTTGATGCGCATGGCGTCCGAGCCGCAGATGCCATGCGCACAGGAGCGGCGGAAGCTCAGTGAGCCGTCCTGCTCCCACTTGATCTTGTGCAGAGCGTCGAGCACGCGGTCCGTCGGGTACATCTGTACGTCGAAGTCGTCCCAGTGCGGTTCGTCGTCGACCTCCGGGTTGTACCGGCGGATGATCAGGGTCACGGTGAAGGACTGGATTTCCTCCGGCACGACCGGGGCACTCGCAGTTGTCGGTGCGGTTGCGGTTGCGGTTGCGGTTGCGGTACTCAACTCAGTACTTCCTTTCCATCGGCTGGTAGCGCGTGATGGTGACCGGCTTCCAGTCGAGCGCAATGTGGTCGGCGGCGTCGGCGGAGAGCGGGTCTCCGGTCAGGTAGGCCATGGTGTGCACAAGGTAGTTTGCGTCGTCGCGCAGGGGGAAGTCGTCGCGCATGTGCCCGCCGCGGCTCTCCTTGCGGTTGCGTGCGGAGTACACGACGACCTCGGCCAGGTCGAGCAGGAAGCCGAGTTCGACGGCCTCGAGAAGGTCGGTGTTGAACCGGCGGCCCTTGTCCTGCACGCCGATGTTCTTGTACCGCTCGCGCAGGCCGTGGATCACGTTGGTGACGTCGGAGAGCGATTCGTCGGTGCGGAACACCTGCGCCTTGGCGTCCATCGTCTCCTGCAGCTCCTTGCGGAGCACGGCGATGCGCTCGGTTCCGGTCGAGGTGCGGATTCCTTCCAGCAGCTCCCGCACACCCCGGGCCGGGTCGGTCGGCAGCGGCGTGAACTCGGCCGTCGTGACATAGGCGACGGCGTTGTTGCCGGCGCGCTTGCCGAAGACGTTGATGTCGAGCAACGAGTTGGTGCCGAGGCGGTTGGAGCCGTGCACGGACACGCAGGCGCATTCGCCGGCCGCGTAGAGGCCGGGCACGACGGTCGTGTTGTTGCGCAGCACCTCCGCGTTCACGTTGGTGGGGATGCCGCCCATCGCGTAGTGCGCGGTGGGCATGACCGGCACCGGTTCGGTGACCGGGTCGACGCCCAGGTAGGTGCGGGCGAACTCGGTGATGTCGGGCAACTTGGTCTCGAGCACCTCGGCACCGAGGTGGGTGCAGTCGAGGTACAGGTAGTCCTTGTTGGGACCGGCACCGCGGCCTTCCGCGACCTCCTTGACCATGCAACGGGCGATGATGTCCCGCGGGGCGAGGTCCTTGATGGTGGGCGCGTAGCGCTCCATGAACCGTTCGCCGGCCGCGTTGCGGAGGATGGCGCCCTCTCCGCGCGCGCCCTCGGTGAGCAGGATGCCGAGGCCCGCCAGTCCGGTCGGGTGGAACTGGAAGAACTCCATGTCCTCGAGCGGCAGGCCCTTGCGCCACACGATGCCCACGCCGTCGCCCGTGAGGGTGTGCGCGTTGGAGGTGGTCTTGTAGATCTTGCCGAACCCGCCGGTGGCGAAGATGAACGCCTTCGCCTGGAAGACGTGCAGTTCGCCGGTGGACAGGTCGTAGGCGACGACGGCCGAGGGCTGGTCGACCCCGTCGACCGGTGTCATGACCAGGTCGAGCACGTAGTACTCGTTGAAGAAGTTGATGCCGCGTTTGACGCAGTTCTGGTAGAGCGTCTGCAGGATCATGTGGCCGGTGCGGTCGGCGGCGTAGCAGGCCCGCCGTACCGGTGCCTTGCCGTGGTCGCTGGTGTGGCCGCCGAACCGGCGCTGGTCGATCTTGCCCTCCGGCGTTCGGTTGAAGGGCAGGCCCATGTTCTCGAGGTCGATGACCGCGTCGATGGCTTCCTTGGCGAGGATCTCGGCCGCGTCCTGGTCCACCAGGTAGTCGCCACCCTTGACCGTGTCGAAGGTGTGCCATTCCCAGTTGTCCTCTTCGACGTTGGCGAGGGCCGCGGCCATCCCGCCCTGCGCCGCACCCGTGTGCGAACGCGTCGGATACAGCTTGGAGATCACGGCCGTGCTGGCGCCGGAGCCGGCTTCGATGGCGGCACGCATACCGGCACCCCCGGCTCCCACGATGACGATGTCGAACTGGTGGTAGTGCACACCGTCGATGACGGTGGACTCTGAGGGCGCGGTTGAAGCATCCGTAGTCATATGGGTTTTAGCAGCTCCTAAATGGCCGAGCAAAACGAAGGAAGAAGATCGGCGGGCGAACCGGCCGGGCAAGGGTCGAACGTGAAGACCACGAGCGTGCCGAGCACGATCAGGATCACGACGGCCGCCAGGATGGCGGACTTCAGGATGCCGCGGGTCAGACGCTGCGTGGCGTAGTCGTTGACCAGCGTGCGCATGCCATTGCCGCCGTGGATCAGGGCGAGCCAGAGCATGAGAACGTCCCAGACCATCCAGAACGGGGTGGTCAGCTTGCCGGCGACGAAAGCAAAGTTGAGGGCGCTGACGCCCTCGCCGACCATCAGGTTGACGAAGAGGTGTCCGAAGATGAGCACGACCAGCACGACGCCGGAGACGCGCATGTAGATCCAGCCCCACTTCTCCCAGTTCACGCCGCGGGAGCGCGGCGCGCGGGAGTAGGGGCTGCGGGGAGCTTCGATTGTGGATGTCATGGCTCTCCCCGTTCTAGTGGCTGAACACGTTGATCAGGTGGCGCGGCACGAAGGCGAGCATCGTTACCACCCACAGGGCGACCACGACGTAGAACATGGCCTTCTGGTACTTGGCGTTCCAGAAGTCGATCAGGATGATCCGAATCCCGTTGAAGGCGTGGAACACGATGGCCCCGACGAGCGCGGTTTCGCCGAGGCCCATGATCGGCGTCTGATAGCTGCTGATGACCGCGTTGTAGGCCTCCGGGCTGACGCGCACCAGCGCGGTGTCCAAGATGTGAACCAGCAAGAAGAAGAAGATCGCAACACCCGTAATGCGGTGGAGGACCCACGACCACATGCCCTCACGGCCCCGATACAGGGTTCCGGCGGGGCGACGTGATGTCGTCTTCTGCTGGGATGTCAGTGTCGCTGCCTGCTCTGGCATGACCAACCCTCCCTGGCTGTGTGGCGGCCTCGACGAAGCTGGCCGACAATGCGCCGTGCGCGCATAGAACAATTATAAGTGTCTCTGTGCCGAGATAAAACGCGAATGTCCGGCTAGCGCTGCATTGACAGCGGAACCGCAACCAAGGCGCGAACGGCGGCTCGTTCGTCGACGACCTGCTCGTAATGCGCCAGCAGCGCGCCGCACACGTTTTCCCAGGATCGACCGAGCACGCTCCGTCGTCCCGCCTCGCCCATCCGCCGCCGCAGCGCAGGGTCCAGGACCAGCCGGGCGACGCAGCGGCGCAGGTCTCTCTCGTCGTCCGGAATGAAGAGGAAACCGTTTTCACCGTGGCTGACCAGGTCGATCGGGCCGCCGGCCCGCGGTGCGACGACCGGCAGCCCGGCGGCGTGCGCCTCCTGCAGGGTCTGGCCGAAGGTCTCCTCGGTGCCCGCGTGCAGGAACAGGTCGAAGCTCGCGTAAGCCCGGGCGAGATCCGCCCCGTCCAGGCGGCCGAGCCAGGTCACCGGCATCCCGGCGAGCTCCCGCTCGAGCGCCGGCCGCGACGGGCCGTCGCCGACGAGGGCGAGACGGATGCCGGGCAGCCCGCGCAGGGCCCGGAACCTCTCCACCTGCTTCTCCGGTGCCAGGCGGCCGACGTAGCCCACGACGACCTCCCCGTTCGGGGCCAGCCGGCTCCGCAGCGCCGACGCCTCCGGGTCGGATCTCCGGTTGGGGTGGTAGCCGACCAGGTCGACGCCGCGGGTCCAGTGCGCCAGCCGCCGCAGGCCGATGCGGCGCAGGTCCGCCATCGACGCGGAGGAGGGAGCCAGGGTGAGGTCGGCTCCCTCGTGCACCCACTTGACGAAACGCCAGACGGACTGCGCGGCCGGGCCGAGCCGGTTGCGGCGGGCGTAGCCGGCGACATCCGTCTGGAAAACGGCGACGCTGGGAACGTCCTGCCGGTTCGCGGCCGCGATGCCCTGTGCGCCGAGCAGGAACGGCGACGCAGCGTGCAGCACGTCCGGGGCGAAATCGGCCAGCAGGCGGTGCACCTGCGGGCTGGGCATTCCCACCGGGAACTGCCGGTAGCGTGCCGCGGGAACACCGTGCACGGGGAACCCGGCGTACTCGGCCGGGGCGCCGGCCGGGGCGATGACCATCGCGTCGTGGCCCGTGCGGGAAAGATGCTCGAGCACCTTGCACACGCTCGTGGTGACTCCGCTGACCGTGGGCAGAAAACTTTCGGTGATGAGTGCAACCCTCATGAGGGTGACCCTAGGCACGCCCTCCGGCGGGCAGGTGAACGCACCGTGAACGGCGTGGACCGGGCGGTAGTCTGGCCGAATGCTGCCTTCCACGGAACCACTCGATCGTTTCTACAGCGTGATTCCCGCCGGTGGGATCGGATCCCGGCTGTGGCCGCTGTCCCGCGCCGACGCCCCCAAATTCCTGCACGACCTGACCGGCTCCGGCCAGACCCTGCTCCGGGCCACCTGGGATCGCCTCGCACCTCTGTCGGGCGAGCAGCGCATCATGGTGGTCACCGGCCGCGCGCACCGCGCCGCCGTCGAGGAGCAGCTCCCCGAGCTCGCCGACCTGAACGTGGTGCTCGAAAGCGAGCCGCGCGAGTCCACCGCCGCCATCGGCCTGGCCGCGGCGATTCTGGAGAAACGCGAACCGGGCGTCATCATCGGCTCCTTCGCCGCCGACCACGTGATCAAGGGACACCACCTGTTCCGCCAGGCGGTCGCCGAGGCCGTGCGCGCCGCCGACGCCGGCTACATCGCCACCATCGGCATTCAGCCCACGGAGCCGGCCGTCGGCTTCGGCTATATCAAGACCGCCGGCGCGCTGCACATTGCCGGCGCCGCCAGCGCCCTGTCGGTGGACTCTTTCGTGGAGAAGCCCGACCTTGCCACCGCCCAGGACTACCTGGCCAACGGCACCTATTTCTGGAACGCCGGCATGTACATCGCCCGCGCCGACCGCCTGCTCGAAGAGATCGGGGCGTCCGAGCCCGAACTTCTCGCCGGGCTGCTCGAACTGGCCGAGGCCTGGGATACCCCGCGCCGCGGCGCCGTGGTCGACCGCGTCTGGCCCCGCCTGAAGAAGATCGCGATCGACTACTCGGTCGCCGAACCGGCGGCCGCCCGCGGCAGGCTCGCCGTGATCCCCGGCCAGTTCGACTGGGACGACGTGGGTGACTTCGCATCGATCGCGAAAATCCACGCCAACGGCCGCAAGCGCGATCTCGCCATTCTCGGCGACGGTGCCCGGGTGCTTGCGGACTCCTCGAGCGGGATCGTGGTCAGCCACACCGGGCGCATGATCGCCCTGATCGGCGTCGAGGACATCGTCGTGGTCGACACCCCGGACGCCCTCCTCATCACCACCAGCGCCAACGCGCAGAAGGTCAAGGCCGTCGTCGACGCGCTAAAGCTGTCCGGCAGCAACGACGTGCTCTAATCGGCATCAAACCCCCCGATCGAGGGCATTTTCGGGCCCGATTCGGCCGGGGCGTCCGGCGGGCCTCCCGCGGACCAGTATCGCGTCTTGATAACCTTTCGCCCACGGGCCCGTTTTGCTCCTCTGAGCAGAGAATCATTCGATAGCGTGTAAACCAATACAGCCCCTTGCGAACCCGCGCCGGGCGACCATTGGAGGTCATTTTGACAATCATGAAACGACGGGTCGCATTCAGCGGCCTTGCCACGTTGGGCGTCGTGGCCCTTCTCGCAGCCTGTGCGCCGGCGCCGACCGATGAGGGAACCGCTGGTGGCGGTGCCGAATCCGACTACCTGCCCTGCATCGTCTCCGACTTCGGCGGCTTCGACGACAAGTCCTTCAACCAGTCCAGCTTCGAGGGCATCACCAAGGCCTCCGACGAGCTCGGCATCGAATTCCAGCAGGCCGAGTCCAAGTCGGAAGACCAGTACGGCCCGAACGTCTCGAGCATGGTCGACCAGGGTTGCGACTTCGTCCTCACCGTCGGTTTCGCCCTCTCCAACGCCACCCGCGATGCCGCCCAGGCCGCGCCCGACACCAACTTCGCGCTGATCGACTCCGCGCTCTCCAATGACGACTTCAGCCCGCTGACGCTCGACAACGTGAAGCCGGTGCTGTACGACACGGCGCAGGCCGCGTTCCTGGCCGGCTACCTGGCCGCGGGCACCACCAAGACCGGAGTCGTCGGCACCTACGGCGGACTCCAGTTCCCGTCGGTCACCATCTTCATGGACGGCTTTGTCGACGGCGTCGCGTACCACAACGAGAAGAAGGGCACCGACGTCACCGTCAGCGGCTGGGACAAGGCCACCCAGACCGGCCTGTTCGCCGGTGGCTTCGACGACATCAACCAGGGCAAGGCGCTCAGCACCACTCTGATCGACGCCGGCGCTGACATCATCCTCCCGGTCGCCGGACCGCTCTTCCAGGGCACCGCGCAGGCCATTCAGGACTCCGGCAAGGACGTCGCCATCATCGGTGTCGACAGCGACCTGTTCGAGACCACGCCCGAGTTCGCATCGCTGTACCTCACCTCGGTACTCAAGCAGATGACGGATGCCACCGAGCAGATCATCCTCGACGACGCTGAGGGCGACTTCTCGTCCACCCCCTACGTCGGCACGCTCGAGAACGAGGGCGTCGACATCGCCCCGCTCCACGACTGGGAGTCCAAGGTCGACCCCGCGGTCATGACCGAGATCGAGGCCATCAAGGCCGACATCATCAGCGGTGCTCTCAAGGTTGAGTCGCCCGCGACCCCGAAGTAGCACCGAAGCAGCACTCAGACGCAGTCGGGGAGGCACGCATCTTGCGGGCCTCCCCTCTTGCGTCAGTGGGCGGATGTCGTCGGCCGGGATGCCTGCACACCCAAGCGAACGGTGCCACCCCGCCAACATATGAGCAAGAGCGTCAACTTTCGCTCGTCACTGAATAGAATCGACGACATGAAGCTCGAACTTCGAGGCATTACGAAGCGATTCGGTGCCCTGGTCGCGAATGACCACATTGACCTCACCGTCGAGGCCGGAGAAATCCACGCACTGCTCGGCGAAAACGGCGCGGGGAAATCCACCCTGATGAACGTGCTCTACGGCCTGTACCGGGCCGAGGAGGGCGATATCCTCCTCGACGACGTGGTGCAGCACTTCAGCGGCCCCGGCGACGCCATGGCCGCCGGCATCGGCATGGTGCACCAGCACTTCATGCTCATCCCGGTGTTCACCGTCGCCGAGAACGTCATGCTCGGGCATGAGGAGACCAAGGCGGGCGGTCGCCTCGACCTGCCCGCGGCCCGCAAGCACGTGCGCGAGATCTCCCGACGGTTCGGGTTCGACGTCGACCCGGATGCGCTCGTCGAAGACCTCCCCGTCGGCGTGCAGCAGCGGGTCGAGATCATCAAGGCGCTCTCGCGCGACGCGAAGGTGCTCGTCTTCGACGAGCCCACCGCCGTGCTCACGCCGCAGGAGACCGACGAGCTGATGGTCATCATGCGCCAGCTCAAGGCGAGCGGTACCTCCATCGTGTTCATCACCCACAAGCTGCGCGAGGTGCGCGAAGTCGCCGACCGGATCACCGTCATCCGTCTGGGCAAGGTCGTCGGCGAGGCGTCCCCGACCGCGAGCAACGTCGAGCTGGCCACCCAGATGGTCGGCCGTGCGGTCGACCTCACCGTGGACAAGTCCCCGGCACTGCCCGGTGAGGTGGTTCTGTCGGTGAAGAACCTCACCGTGCTGGGCCCGCACGGCCAGATCCTGGTCAACAACGTCAGCTTCGAGGTGCACAAGGGCGAGATCCTGGCCATCGCCGGGGTGCAGGGAAACGGCCAGACCGAACTCACCGAGGCGATGATGGGGCTCCAATCGCGGGTCTCCGGGGAGATCACCCTCGACGGCAAGTCGCTGCGCGGGCATTCGGTGCGCCAGGTACTCGACGCCGGAGTCGGATTCGTGCCGGAAGACCGCAACGAAGACGGACTGGTCGGTGAGTTCACCATCGCCGAGAACCTCATGCTCGACCGCTCGAACAAGCTCCCCTTCGTCAAACGGTGGAACGTGCAGCGGGCCTTCCTCGCCGCGTTCGCCGAAAAAAAAGTCACGGAGTTCGACGTGCGCGCCCAGGGCATCGAGACCCCGGTCGGCAAGCTCTCCGGCGGCAACCAGCAGAAGGTCGTGCTCGCCCGCGAGCTCGGCCGCGATCTGCGCCTCTTCGTCGCAGCCCAGCCCACCCGCGGGCTCGACGTCGGCTCGGTGGAGTTCGTCCACGAACGCATCGTGGCCACCCGGGATGCCGGCACGCCCGTGATCGTCATCTCGACGGAGCTCGACGAGGTGGCAGCCCTCGCGGACCGGATCATGGTCATGTACCGCGGTCGCATCGTCGGCATCGTTCCCGGTGACACGCCGCGCGCCGTACTCGGTTTGATGATGGCCGGCGAAACGCCCGCCGGAGAAGGAGCTGCCGCGTGAGCGCGACACAGGGTCCCACGACCGAGTCAGGAACGCCGTCAAGCCCGGCCCCCGAACAGCCGTCCCGCTGGAACCAGGCGTTTCGCGAGATCACCACCGGCAACGCGATCATCTCCGTGCTCGCCGTCGTGCTCGCGCTCTTCGTCGGCGGCATCATGATCGCCTTCACCAACGAGGGCGTTCAGGAAGCCGCAGGCTACTTCTTCTCCCGGCCCGGCGACCTGCTGCGGGAAGTCTGGTATTCCGTGTCCGGCGCCTACTCGGCCCTGTTCCAGGGGTCGGTCTACAACTTCCGTCGACCGAGCTTCGCCGCCGGCATCAAGCCGCTCACCGAGACGCTCACCTTCGCGACCCCGCTGATCATGGCGGGGCTCGGCGTGGCGCTGGGCTTCCGGGTGGGCATGTTCAACATCGGTGGCCGCGGCCAGATGCTGATCGCCGCCGCCCTCGGCGGCTGGGTCGGTTTCGCCGTCGACCTGCCCTACGGCCTGCACATGGTCGCGGCCCTCGTGGCCGGCGTGCTCGGCGGCGCCCTCTGGGGTGGGATCGTGGGTCTGCTCAAGGCCCGCACCGGCGCCCATGAGGTGATCACCACGATCATGCTCAACTACGTCGCGTTCTACCTGGTCAGCTACCTGCTGCGCGAGGGCTTCCTGAAGACCCCCGGATCGAACAACCCGAAGAGCCCGGCGACGAAGGTCACCGCGGTCTTCCCCGACCTTCTCGGCTCGACGTACTCGCTGCACTTCGGCTTCATCCTGGCCATCGCCGCCACGGTTTTCACCTGGTGGCTGCTGTCCCGGTCGAACCTGGGCTTCCAGTTCCGGGCCGTGGGACTGAACCCCCACGCGGCGCGCGTCGCCGGCATCAGCGTCAAGCGCATCTACGTCTACGCGATGCTGTTCTCGGGCGGACTGATCGGCCTGGCCGGCATCAACCAGGTGCTCGGAACCACGACCAGCGGTTTCGGCGCCGGACTGGACTCCGGCATCGGCTTCGATGCGATCACGGTCGCGCTGCTGGGCCGTTCCAAGCCCTGGGGTGTGTTCGCCGCGGGCATCCTGTTCGGCGCGTTCAAGGCCGGCGGTTTCTCGATGCAGGCGGCCGAGGGTGTGCCGATCGACATCGTGCTCGTCGTGCAGTCACTGATCGTGCTTTTCATCGCGGCTCCGCCTCTCGTGCGGGCCATCTTCCGACTGCCGGCCCCGGGCTCCGCGCCCCGCCGGGCACTGCCCAACGTTTCCCAGGAGGTGGCTGCACAGTGAGCACCGTTGCCCCGGCCGTCCAGCCCGTATCGTCGACCGCCGACGATCGCCCCGACTTCAAAATCGTGAAGAGTTGGAAGTCGCCCATCGCCCTGGCGATTTTCACCGTCGTCGCCTTCGCGCTCTTCGTGGCCTTCGGCCGCGAGGGCGTCAGCACCATGCGGCTCTCCACCTCGAGCGACCTGATCCAGCTTCCCGATCTCCTGCTGCCCACCCGGCTGACCGGCATCGTCATCAGTGTGCTGCTGCTTGTGATCACGGGCGTGAGCGTGTGGCTGGTGCAGTCCCGGCGTCAGGTGCCGATCTGGCTTATCTCCGTCTACGCGGTGCTCTTCCTGATCGGATTCCTGGTCTGGGCCGCCGCCGGCGAGTCCATCCCGGTGCCCGGGCTGCTGTTCGGTTCGCTCAGCCTGGCTGTACCGCTGATCTTCGGTGCTCTCGGCGGTGTCATCTCCGAACGGGTCGGCGTGGTCAACATCGCCATTGAGGGGCAACTGCTCGCCGGGGCGTTCACCTCGGCCATGGTGGCGTCCCTGACCAACCAGCCCATCCTCGGCCTCGTCGCGGCCATGTTCGCCGGCGTTCTCGTTTCGATGGTGCTCGCCTCGTTCTCGATCAAGTACTTCGTCGACCAGGTCATCGTCGGTGTCGTGCTCAACGTTCTCGTGATCGGCGTCACCGGTTTCCTTTACTCCCAGGTGATGGCGCCCAACGCGGCCCTGCTCAACCAGCCGCCTCGATTCGAGCGGATCAACATCCCGCTGCTCAGCGAGATCCCGATCATCGGACCGGTCTTGTTCCGGCAGACCCTGATCGTCTACATCATGTATGTGGCCGTCGCCTTGGTGTACTACGGCATCTTCCACACCCGGTGGGGCCTGCGCCTCCGCAGCGTGGGCGAGCACCCCCAGGCGGCAGACACCGTCGGCATCAACGTCGGCCGCACCCGGTTCTGGAACGTGTCGCTCGCCGGCGCGATCGTCGGCCTCGGCGGCGCCTACTTCACCCTCGGTTCGGTGGGCGCTTTCGGCAAGGAGATGACCGCCGGAGCCGGCTTCATCGCGCTGGCCGCCGTGATCTTCGGCCGTTGGGATCCGATCCGGGCCACGCTGGCCGCCCTCCTGTTCGGGTTCGCGAGCAACTTGCAGAACGTGCTCAGTGTCATCGGTTCGCCGGTGCCGAGCGAGTTCATGCTCATGCTGCCGTACCTGATCACCATCGCCGCCGTTGCCGGGTTCGTCGGAACGTCGCGGGGACCGGCGGCATCCGGCAAGCCCTACATCAAATCGTGACCGGCGTGAGCCACGGCGCCTCGCCAGCGGCCGGCGACATCGACTGGGCGGCGCTGCGGGAGGCCGCGACGACGGCGATGGCCCAGGCCTATGTGCCGTACTCGAAGTTCCCGGTCGGCGCCGCGGCGCAGGTCACCGACGGTCGTGTGATCAGCGGATGCAACGTGGAGAACGCCTCCTACGGGCTCACCCTCTGCGCCGAATGCACCCTCGTCTCCGTGCTGCACCTGACCGGGGGAGGCCACCTCGTCGCGTTCACCTGCGTCGACGGCAACGGCCGAACGCTGATGCCCTGCGGCCGCTGCCGCCAGCTGTTGTACGAACATTCCGCGCCCGGCATGCTGCTGGAGACGGTGTCGGGTGTGCGCACCATCGATGAAGTGCTGCCGGACGCCTTCGGGCCGAGGCAGCTCGCCGAATATCAGGAAGAGTAGCTGTGAGCACCAACGAGAACCGTATCGAGGCCTTCGACGCCGTGGACCTGATCCATGCCAAGCGTGATCGGGGCGAGCTCAGCACGCCGCAGATCGACTGGCTGATCGACGCGTACACGCGCGGTTACGTCGGCGACGAGCAGATGGCCGCCATGACCATGGCGATCTTCCTGAACGGCATGAATCGCCGGGAGATCAAGGATCTCACCATGGCGATGCTGAGCAGCGGCGAGCGGATGAGCTTCGCCGGACTCGGCAAGCCGACCACCGACAAGCACTCCACCGGCGGCGTCGGCGACAAGATCACCCTGCCGCTGATGCCACTCGTGGCGGTCTTCGGTGCGGCCGTGCCGCAGCTGTCCGGCCGCGGCCTCGGCCACACCGGCGGCACCCTCGACAAGCTCGAATCCATCCCCGGCTGGCGTGCGCACCTCACCAACGAGGAGATGTTCGCGCAGCTGCAGGAATTCGGCGGCGTGATCTGCGCCGCCGGCGGCGGTCTGGCCCCGGCCGACGGCAAGCTCTACGCGCTGCGCGACATCACCGGCACCGTCGAGGCGATCCCGCTGATCGCGTCGTCGATCATGTCGAAGAAGATCGCGGAGGGCACCGGCGCCCTCGTCCTGGACGTGAAGTTCGGGTCGGGCGCGTTCCTGAAAGACATCGAACGGTCCCGGGAGCTCGCCCGCACCATGGTCGCCCTCGGCGAGGACGCCGGCGTGGCGACATCCGCTCTGCTCACCAACATGAACGTGCCGCTCGGGCTCGCAATCGGAAACGCCAACGAGGTGCGTGAATCGGTCGAGGTTCTCGCCGGCGGCGGGCCGGCGGATGTCGTCGAGCTCACCGTGGCCCTGGCCCGGGAGATGCTCGCTCTGGTGGGCATCACCGACGTCGACGTGGAATCCGCTCTCACGGACGGACGCGCCATGGACAAGTGGCGCGACGTGATCCGTGCCCAGGGCGGCGATCCCGACGCCCCGCTGCCCGTGGCCCGCGAGACCCACGTCGTCACCGCCCTGCGCGACGGTGTGCTCGTCGAGCAGCAGGCGCTGCCGTTCGGCATCGGCGCCTGGCGCCTCGGCGCCGGCCGCGCCCGCAAGCAGGATCCGGTGCAGCACGCCGCCGGCATCGACCTGCACGCCAAGCCGGGCGATACCGTGCGCGCCGGCCAGCCCCTGTTCACCCTCAGTGCCGACGAACCCGAGCGCTTCGCGCGGGCCCTGGAGGCCGTGGACGGCGCATATCGCATCGGCGACCCCGGCGAGCCCGTGCAGGACGGCGGCCCGCTGATCGCCGAGCGTATCGGTCGCTGAACCGCCCGGCCGGTCTCGGCCCGTGCATCTGAACGGATGTGCGGGCCGGCTCAGCCAGCAGTGTGACTCTCAGCACCCAGCCGGTAGATTAGGGGGGTGAACACGAGCCCTGAGGACTACCTGCTGCCCGGTGCCGGCACGAGCATCAACGCACTGCCGAAGATCTCCCTGCACGACCACCTCGACGGCGGCCTGCGCCCGCAGACCATCATCGAGCTGGCCGGCGCGGTCGGGCTGGCGCTGCCGGCGACGGATGCCCGATCGCTCGGCTCCTGGTTCAGCACCCAGGCCGACTCCGGCATCCTGGTCGACTACCTGAAGACTTTCGACGTCACCGTCGGCGTGATGCAGACCCGCGAGGCCCTGGTGCGCGTGGCCCGCGAATTCGTGGAGGACCTCGCCGCCGACGGCGTGATCTACGGGGAGATCCGCTGGGCCCCCGAGCAGCACCTGGCCCGCGGCCTCACCCTCGACCAGAGCGTCGAGGCGGTGCAGGAGGGCATCGAGGCCGGCATCGCGCTGGTCGCGGGTGCCGGGTCCCGCATTCGGATCGGCCAGCTGATCACGGCCATGAGGCATGCCGAGCGCAGCCTGGAGATCGCGGAACTCGCCGTGCGGCATCGTTCCAACGGGGTTGTCGGCTTCGACATCGCCGGGGCCGAACTGGGGTTCCCGGCCCACCACCACCGGGACGCGTTCGACTTCCTCGCGAAGGCTTTCCTGCCCGTCACCGTGCATGCGGGCGAGGCTGACGGGTTGGAGAGCATCCGCGGGGCACTCTACGACGGCCGGGCATTGCGCCTGGGCCACGGCGTGCGTCTCGCCGAGGAAATCGTGATCGGCCGCGAAGACGCGGAGAACACCTACGTCACGCTCGGCCCGGTGGCGCAGTGGGTGCGCGACCGCGACATCGCCCTCGAGCTCAGCCCGTCGTCCAACCTGCAGACCGGCGCAATCGCCGCGTGGGGCGCGGACCTGCTCGACCACCCCTTCGACCTGCTCTACCAGCTGGGCTTCCGGGTCACGGTCAACACCGACAACCGCCTGATGAGCAGCACCACCCTGACCCAGGAACTCGCGCTGCTCAGCGATGCGTTCGGCTACGACATCGACGACCTCGAGGTCTTCCAGCTCAACGCGGCGCAGGCCGCGTTCCTTCCGCTCGACGAACGCGAAGAGCTGGCGGACGCCATCGTCGCCGGTTTCGAAAGCGCCTGAGCGACTCGCGAAAGCCGACCCCCTACCCCGTGAAAGTTCCCATGCCCCTTCCGCCCCTGCCCCTCGAAGCCATCGCGATCGGCGTCCACGTCGACGACTGGCGCGGCGCGGTGGCCGCCGCCGGTGACGCCCTCGAGCGCTCCGGCGCCACCGCCCCCGAATACACGAAGCGCATGATCGCCGTCATCGAGGAATTCGGTGCCTACGTGGTCATCGCCCCCGGGCTGGCGCTCGCGCACGCCCGACCCGGACCCGATGTGCACACCGAGGGTCTCAGCATCGTGACCCTGGCCGACCCGGTCGCGTTCGGACATCCGCACAACGACCCGGTCAGCGTGGTGCTCGGGCTCGCCGTCACCAGCTCCGACGAGCACGTGCTGCTCGTGGCCGAGCTGGCCAACGTCTTCAACGACGCGCACGTCATCCCCTCGCTCGCCGCGGCCACGGATGCCGACGCCATCCGCGCCCTGCTCGGCGTGCCGACCGCAACAGAGGAGCCCTCATGAAGATCGTCGCACTCTGCGGGGTGGGAGTGGGAACCTCCGCCATCCTCAAAATCAACGCCGAGCGCGCGCTCAAACGCCTCGATATCGAAGCCTTCGTCACGGCCACCGACATCGCCGGGGTGAGCACGGTCGGGGCGGATGCCCAGGTCATCCTGACCTCGTCGGAGCTGGTCGACGCCATCGGCAAGACCAATGCCGATATCGTCGTGATCGACAACTACTTCGATGTGGACGAGCTCACCGCCAAGCTGGAGACCGCCCTGGGCTGACGCCCTCGCGGCGGTGCGCTGCAGCTGCGCCCTTGCGCGCGAGGCACGCCACCCGCGCAGCGGCGCAACACCCGCGCGCCGTGCGAACGGATGCTGCACCGCGTTTCGCGGGGCTACGCGATCAGGTCGCGCATGCCCCGGTCGAGCTCCGCGAGGGTTGCCTCGGCGGCGGCCCGGCGTTCGGCGACAGTGCCGACGGAACTGCTGGTGTCGAGGTAGACCTTGAGCTTGGGCTCGGTGCCGCTCGGGCGCACCATGACGCGGGAGCCGTCGGCCAGCCGGATGCGCAGCACGTCGCTGGGCGGCAGGCCGTTGAAGCCCCCGGAGAGGTCGTCGATGTGGTCGACGGCGATGCCGCCGACGAAGACCGGGGGTGTCTCGCGCAGCCGCGCCATGACCTGCTCGATCTCGGTCAGGTCGGTGACGCGCACCGAGATCTGGCCGGAGGCGAAGTGGCCGAAGCGTTCACTGAAACGGTCGAGGTGCTGGGCGAGGGTGACGCCCTCCGCCTTCAGATTGCTGACCAGGGAGAGCAGCGCCACGGCGGCGGAGATGCCGTCTTTGTCGCGCACGGTCTCGGGGTTCACGAGGTAGCCGAGGGCCTCCTCGAAGCCGAAGATCAGGTCGGGCGCGCGCGACACCCACTTGAAGCCGGTGAGGGTGTCGGTGAACCGCAGCCCGTAAGCCTTCGCCACGGCCTCCAGCGCCGGGGTGGAGACGATGGAGCACGCGAGGGTGCCGGTGGCACCGCCGTCACCGGTGACGCTCGCGGCCAGTTCCGCGGCTCGCCAGCCGAGGATCGCCCCGACCTCGTTGCCGCTGAGGCGCCGGTACCCGTCGGGGGACCCCTCTTGCGGGATGGCGATCGCAAGGCGGTCGGCGTCGGGGTCGTTGGCGATGATCAGCTCGGCGCCGGTCTCACGGGCCGTCTCATAGGCGAGGTCCATCGCGCCGGGTTCTTCGGGGTTGGGGAAGGAGACCGTGGGGAAGGCGGCATCCGGGGCGATCTGGGCGTCGACGAGCGTGGGAAGGTCGAAGCCGGCGGCTTGAAGCACCCGGCGGGTGGTGTCCCAGCCGACGCCATGCAGGGCCGTGTAAACCGTGTTGACCTGCGCGAGGGGCCGGCGGGCAAGACCTGCCGTCGCGTCGATGTAGGCCTGCACGATCGACTCGGGCGCCGTCTCGTAGGGTGCCCGGGGCAGGTCGGGAACCCGTTCCTCCGCGGCGACGCGCAGGATCTCGGCCGCGATCGCGGCGTCGTCGGGCGAAACGATCTGGGAGCCTTGGTTGGCGCCGCCCAGGTAGACCTTGTAGCCGTTGTCGTTGGGCGGGTTGTGCGAGGCGGTGACCATGATGCCCGCGCCGACGTCGAGGTGGCGCACAGCAAACGCGAGCACGGGGGTCGGTAGCAAACGGGGGAGCAGGATGGCGCGTACCCCGGCACCGGCCATGATCGCGGCCGAGTCAGTGGCGAAGACCTGCGAGTTCTTGCGCCCGTCATAGCCGATGACGACCGAGGGGACCCGGCCCGGGGCGGCGTTCTTCGTCAGGAACGCGGCGAGGCCGGCGGCTGCCTGGCAGACGAGTACGCGGTTCATCCGGTTGGAGCCTGCGGCGATGGCGCCGCGCAGACCCGCCGTGCCGAAGGCGAGGCGCTCGTCGAAGCGGGCGTGCAGCTCCGCGAGTGCGACGGCGTCGCCGTCGCCGGCCCCGCGCAGCAGGAGGCGCAGCTCGGCCTGGGTCTCGGGATCGGGGTCCTGGCTGAGCCAGGCATTGGCCACGGCGATCACGGTCGGCGTGGCAGCCGAGGCCGGAGCGGAGTCGGTGCCGGTCTCGCTGCCGCTCACGGCATCCGTGCTGGTGCCGGTGCCGGTCTCGCTGCCGCTCACGGCATCCGTGCTGGTGCCGGTGCCGGTGCCTGTGTCGTCGTCGGCGCCGATGGTGTTGATGACCATCGTGTCGGGCAGGACTGTTTCGGTGGTGCCGGTGCCGGTGGCGGCATCGGCACCGGCAGCGGACGCGGGAGCAGCGTCGGCGGCGGCGGAATGCCGGCCGGTGATCTGCGGGTCGGTATTGTCGAGGCTCACAGTGCGGCCACGATCCGGGCGAGGAGCGCGCTGATGACGGGCTCGGCGAGCTTTCCGGCCTCGAGCACCTCCGAGTGGCTGAGCGGGTCCTGCTGGATTCCGGCCGCGAGGTTGGTGATCAGCGACAGACCGAGGATCTCCATGCCCGACTGGCGGGCGGCGATCGCCTCGAGGGCGGTCGACATGCCGACGATGTGGCCGCCGATGACCTTGGCCATCTGCACCTCGGCCGGCGTCTCGTAGTGCGGGCCGCGGAACTGGCAGTACACGCCCTCGTCGAGCGATGGGTCGATGGTGCGGGCCAGGTCGCGCAGGCGGCGCGAGTAGAGGTCGGTCAGGTCGACGAACGTCGCGCCCTCGAGGGGCGAGTCGGCGGTGAGGTTGATATGGTCGCTGATCAGCACGGGGGTGCCGGCTTTCCAGGTCTCCCGGATGCCGCCGGCACCGTTGGTGAGGATCATGGTCGTCGCGCCGGTGGCGGCGGCGGTGCGCACGCTGTGCACGACCCGGCGCACGCCGTGGCCTTCGTAATAGTGCGTGCGGGCGCCGATGAGGAGGGCGCGCTTGCCGCTGGGCAGCAGCACCGAGCGCAGAGTGCCGGCGTGTCCGGCCAGGGCGGGTGCACTGAAACCGGTGATGTACTGCGCGTCGAGGGTGTGCGTGGTCTCGCCGATAAGATCGGCGGCCTTGCCCCATCCGCTGCCCAGGGTCAGGGCGATGTCGTGGCGGGCTACGCCCGTGGCTTCGGCGATTTCAGAAGCGGCGGTCCGTGCAACATCAAACGGATCGGTTTCTGGCGCGTCAAGCAAGTTATTGTCGGTCTTCAGCATCCCCCTACTCTAATTGCCCGCCGATTTCGGGACCGTTCCCTTGTTCAATTCGACGGAGATTTTGGGATTTCACGGCGAAAAAGGGGCCTGAACGTCAATTTTGGGCAGAATCTCCGTCGAATTGGTTCGTCGACGGGGAAGCGGAGCCCCGGGGTTTGGCGGCGGGCGCGCCGGGGCAGGAGAATATGAGCATGGCCTACGACTTCGAACGCAAGCAGCGCATCGCTATCCTCGGCGGAGGCCCCGGCGGGTACGAGGCCGCCCTGGCCGGCGCTCAGCAGGGCGCCGAGGTCACCCTGATCGAGCGTGTCGGCGTCGGCGGTTCGGCCGTGATCACGGACGTCGTCCCGTCCAAGTCCCTCATCGCGACGGCCGAGGCCACCAACTCGATCCACGACGCGACCGAGCTCGGCGTACAGCTGTTCGTGCGCGGCGAAAAAGGCAAGCCGGCCCGCCCCGAGGTGGCCATCAACCTCGCCGCGGTCAACAAGCGGCTCCTGGCCCTGGCCCGCCAGCAGTCCGAAGACATGAAGTCCACCCTGATGCGCGCCGGGGTCAACCTGGTGCACGGCCACGGCCGGCTGGACGGTACCAGCGGCGTGATCGTGTCCACGGCCGAAGACGGCTCCGGCACGGACTTCGACCGGATCGAGGCCGACACGATCGTCGTCTCCGTCGGGGCAACCCCGCGTATCCTGCCCACCGCGCTCCCCGACGGCGAGCGCATCCTCACCTGGACGCAGCTCTACAACCTGCGGGCCGTACCCGATCACCTCATCGTCGTGGGCTCCGGGGTGACCGGGGCCGAATTCGCCTCCGCCTACCGCGCCCTCGGTGCCAAGGTCACCCTGATTTCCAGCCGCGACCGCGTGCTGCCCGGTGAGGACGCCGACGCCGCGAACGTGGTCGAGAACGTATTCAAGCGCAACGGCATGGTCGTGCTCAGCAAGTCCCGCGCCGAGTCCGTCGTGCGCACGGTGGGTGGAGTGCTGGCCACGCTGGCCGACGGCCGAACCGTCGAGGGTAGCCACTGCCTGATCGCGGTCGGGTCCGTGCCGAACACGAAGGGCCTCGGCCTCGAGGAAGCCGACGTGCAGCTCACTGACTCCGGTCACATCCGGGTGAACCGGGTCGCGCGCACGTCGATGCCGAACATCTACGCGGCCGGGGACTGCACGACCGAGCTGCCGCTGGCATCCGTCGCCTCGATGATGGGCCGCACGGCCGTGTTCCACGCCATGGGCGACGCGGTCAACCCGATCGAGATTCGCAACGTCGCGGCCAACATCTTCACGCAGCCGGAGATCGCCACGGTCGGCTGGACCCAGAAGCAGATCGAGGACGGCCTCACTCGCGGCAGCATCTACAAGCTTCCGCTCGCTTCGAACCCTCGGGCCAAGATGATGGGCATCAAGGACGGCTTCGTGAAGCTGTTCGCCACCACCACCACCGGCACCGTCATCGGCGGCGTGATCGTGGCCCCTAAGGCCAGCGAACTGATCTTCCCGCTAGCCCTGGCCGTGGAGCACCGGCTCACCGTCGACGAGGTCGCACGAGCGTTCCCGGTCTACCCGTCGCTGACGCATTCGATCACGGATGCCGCCCGCGCCATGCACATCGTGCTCTGACGCCTTCGAGAGACACCACAAACGAAAGAAAAGACAACGCCCTCGCTCTTGGAACGAGGGCGTTGACGTGTCAGCCGGTGACGCGGGTCAGGCGTCCACGGCTTCCACGGCTTCCACGGCTTCCACGGCGTCCATGACGGCCATCAGCAGGAAGCCAGAGGCCACGGTCGCGCCGATGATCGCCCCCACGTTGCCGACGATGCCGTCCTTGTGGGCGGTCAGTGGTTGCTCCATCTTCATGGCCTCCAGCACCAGCAGCAGATCACCCTTGACGACGAGGTCGCCCTCGGCCACGGCCAGCTTCACGATGGTCGCCTGCATCGGGGCGTGTACGGCGTCGCCGGTGGCCGAGCTGACGGAGGGGGAGCCGCCGCGCCGACGGGGTGCCGGGCCGGCCGTGTTCTCGGAGGCGGCGCCGGGCAGCAGGCGGACCGGCAGACTGACCTCGATCCGTCGCCCCTCCACCTCGACGACGACGTTGTGGCGCTTAGCGGGGCCGGTCAGCACTTCCGGCGAGCCGTTCCACGGCTCGATGTCGTTGACGAACTCGGTTTCGATCCACCGGGTGAAGATCGTGAACGGCTCACCGTCGGCAGGGGCGAACGCGGGGTCGCGCACGATCCGGCGGTGGAACGGCAGCACGGTGGGGAGACCCGCGACCTCGAACTCGTCCAGGGCCCGGCGGGAACGCTCGAGCGCTTCCTCGCGGGTGGCGCCGGTGACGATGAGCTTTGCGAGAAGGGAGTCGAACGAACCCGAGATGACGTCGCCGGCGGTGACGCCGCTGTCCACGCGCACCCCGGGGCCCCCGGAGGGCTTGAAGACGTGCACGGGGCCGGGGGCCGGCATGAAGCCGCGGCCGGCATCCTCGCCGTTGATGCGGAACTCGAAGGAGTGTCCGATCGGCTCCGGGTCGGGGTAGTCGAGGCGACCGCCCTCGGCCAGGCGGAACTGCTCGCGCACCAAATCGATTCCGGTCACTTCCTCGGACACGGGATGCTCGACCTGCAGCCGGGTGTTGACCTCCAGGAACGAGACGGTGCCGTCCTGGCCGATCAGGAACTCGCAGGTGCCGGCGCCCACGTAGCCGACCTCGGCGAGGATCGCCTTGGACGCGCGATACATCTCGTTACGCTGCGCGTCGGTCAGGAACGGCGCGGGGGCCTCCTCGACCAGCTTCTGGTGGCGGCGCTGCAGGGAACAATCGCGGGTGGAGACGACAACGACCGTACCGGATGCGTCGGCGAGGCACTGGGTCTCGACGTGGCGCGGCTTGTCCAGGTACTTTTCAACGAAGCATTCGCCCCGACCGAACGCGGCAATGGCCTCGCGGGTGGCGGAGTCGAAGAGCTCGGGCACCTCCTCGCGGGTGCGGGCGACCTTGAGGCCGCGACCGCCGCCGCCGAAGGCCGCCTTGATCGCGACCGGCAGGCCGTGGAGGTCGACGAAATCGAGCACCTCCGCGGCATCCGCCACCGGGTTGAGGGTGCCGGGCGCCATCGGCGCATGCACCTTCTCGGCGACGTGCCGTGCGGAGACCTTGTCGCCGAGCTTCTCGATGGCGTCGGGGGAGGGGCCGATCCAAATCAGGCCGGCCCCGATCACGGCGCGGGCGAAGTCGGCGTTCTCGGCGAGGAACCCGTAGCCGGGGTGCACGGCATCGGCGCCGGACCGTCGGGCCACGGAGAGCAGCTTTTCGATGACGAGGTAGGTGTCGGCGCTCGTGGTTCCGTCGAGACCGTAGGCCTCGTCGGCCAGATGCGAATGCATCGAGTCGCGATCCTGGTCAGCGTAGACGGCAACCGAGGCAATGCCGCTGTCTTTTGCGGCTCGGATCACCCGGACGGCGATTTCGCCCCGGTTTGCGATGAGGACCTTCGTTATTGGGGGCACAGTGCCCTAGCTTATGGGGCAGAGCGACCGGGTTTTTGGTTCTCTCCCACAAAAAGAGGCCGGAGAAAGGTGCGGATGCCTACAAACAACCTCGAAAACCAGCAATCTGTCAGTTGTCGGTGCGGTTCCACAGGCTCGGCCACGCGTGCCCGAGACCGGTCACCAGCCGGCGCAGCGTCGGCAGCGAGAGCCCGACGACGGTGGACGGATCCCCGCTGATGTGGGTGATGAACGGCGCCCCGAGGCTGTCGATGGTGAAGGCCCCGGCCACGAGCAGAGGCTCGCCGGTGGCGATATAGGCGTCCAGCTCCGCATCCTCGATGTCGTCGGCGAAGGTGACGTCCGCGACGGCGACGGCGCCGACACCGTGCCCGGCCACGCCGGCCGAGTGGTCGATCAGCCAATGGCCCGAATACAGCTGCCCGGTTCGGCCGCGCTGCAGGTGCCAGCGTTCCCGCGCCTTCTCGGCGGTGTGCGGCTTGCCGTAGATGACGTCGTCGATCACGAAGACCGAGTCGCCGCCGAGCACGAGGCCGTCGGTGATGTCGCCGCTGTCGGTCAACACGCGGGACACGGCCTCCGCCTTGGCCCGCGCCAGCAGCTCCACGACCCGGTGGGGAGTCAGTGGTCCGCCGCCCGACCGGGCCGCGTCGGCGGCGACCACGTCCTCGTCGACGTCGGGCGCAACTGTGACAGGTTCGATCCCCGCGGTGCGCAGCAGCATCAGCCGGGCCGGAGACGTGGACGCCAGGTACAAGCGCATGGGTTTCCTTCGGTGGGGTGCACGTGGTGTGGGATCATCGAAGGATGGGCTCCAGCAATGACATTCAGGCAGATTCGAACGGGCACTCCGCAGAAGTGGACACGGAACTCGAACTTGACGTCACCAACGTAGCCCACGGCGGCATCTTCATCGCCCGGCACGAGGGCCGCGTGGTCTTCGTGAGTGACACACTGCCGGGGGAGCGCGTGCGCGCCCGGCTGACCTCGGCCAGCCACAAAAGCTTCTGGCGGGCGGAGACCGTCGAAGTGCTCACCCCGGCACCGGAGCGTCAGCCGCACATTTGGGCCGCCGCCGCCCTCGACCGCGACCCCGTAGACCGGGCCGGCGGCGCCGAGTTCGGCCACATCGAGCTCGGTTTCCAGCGCGAGCTGAAGCGCCAGGTTTTGGCTGACGCCTTGAAACGGATGGCCGGTATCGAGTCCGAGGTCATGGTCGAGCCGGTCCCGGTCGGCCCCAACGCCTCGCCCGGCGACGCCGCCGACGGCACCGGCTGGCGCACCCGCGTGCGCCTGCACGTGGACGAGGACGGCTCTGTCGGCCCTTATGCCGCCCGCTCGCACCGGGTGATCCCGGTCGGCGACTTGCCGCTGGCCGACCGCCTGCTCGAGGCGGCCGCACCGCTGGACAAAATGTTTCCCGGCGCCGCATCCGTCGACATCGTCGCCCCGAGCCTGGGCACCGTGCAGATCCTGGTGGCGGAGCAGGACGACAAGGGCCGGCGCCGGCACACCCCGAAAACGCTGATCCGCGAGGTTGTGGGCGAGCGCGAGTTCCGCCTCGACGCCGCTGGGTTCTGGCAGGTGCACACCAGCGCCGCCGAGACCCTCTACCGCGCGGTGCAGGACATCATCGACGCGGACGCCTTCGACCCCCGGGCCGCGAACCTGGACCTCTACGGCGGGGTCGGCCTGCTCGCCGCCGCCGTGGGCGACCGGTTCGGCAGCGTGGTGCGCATGACCAGCGTCGAGAGCGACCCGCAGGCCACGGACTTCGCGGCTGAGAACCTCGCCGAATGGGTGGGGGCCAGCGTGCAGACCTCCCGCGTCGACCGGTTCCTGAACGCGCTCGTGCGCGATTCGAGCGCCGCCGAGAAGGCTCGCCAGTCGGCCGCCACGGTGATCCTCGACCCGCCACGCTCCGGCGCCGGCAAGGAGGTCATCGACCTGCTCGGCGCCGTGGAACCGGCCCAGATCGTCTACGTGGCCTGTGACCCCGTCGCCCTGGCCCGCGACATCGCCCTCCTCGCCGGTCACGGGTACATCCTGCGCCGGCTGCGTGCCTTCGACCTGTTCCCCAATACCCACCATGTCGAAGCCGTCGCGCTCCTGTCCCGGTAGCTATCGTTGACCTGTACGACAACGTGAGGATGTAGGAACCGTGAACCAGCCAGCAACACCTCTCCCCTCGGCCCCGGGAATTCCCGGCGCCCTCGAACTCGGCCATCCCGTGCGGGTGGGCATCGCCGACGATCACGAGTCGGTGCGCCTGGGCATCAAGGCGGCCTGTGAGAACGTCGGCTACGAGGTCGTCTTCACCGCGCCCACCGTGCAGGAGCTCGTGAACGGCATCGACGGCCGCGCCGTAGACGTCATCGTGTTGGATCTGTCGCTGGGCGATGGATCCCGCGTCACCGACAATGTGCACCGTGCCCGGAGCACGGGCGCGTCGGTCCTCGTGCACAGCATCGCCGATCGGGTCGCCCTGGTGCGCGAGGCGCTCGCCGCGGGCGCGGCCGGCGTCATCCCCAAATCGTCCCCCACCACCACGGTCATGGCGGCCGTCGCATCCGTGGCCCGCGGCGACGTTCTCAACAACCTCGAGTGGGCCACGGCCATCGACGCCGACCGCGACTTCGCCAAGGCCCAGCTCGGCCGGCGCGAACGTGACGTGCTGCACCTCTACGCGTCGGGGCTCCCCCTCAAAATGGTGGCGATGCAGCTTGGCATCGCGCACTCGACCGCCCGTGAGTACCTCGACCGGATCCGGGTGAAATACGTGGAGGTCGGCCGTCCGGCACCCACCAAGGTGGACCTGCTCCGGCGCGCCGTCGAAGACGGAATCCTGCCGGGCCTCGACCCGGATGGCGGAGATGCCCGCGGGTAAGCCCGCGGGCTCCGGCCCTCTGGGCTCCACCGCGGCGCACTCGGACGCCGAGCTGCTCGATTCCGACCCGATCGTGGGGCCCAAACAGCCGCGCAACCCGATCAGCCGCACCCGGATCGAAGTCGTGGCCTCGCGTTCCGTCGCCGGCGTCGGCGTGGTCTTCGCCCTCCAGGCGATGCCGATCATGCTCGCGCAGGCCCCGGTGCGGGTGCCGGTGATGGGTTTGCTCGCGCCGCTGCTGCTCGGTCTGTCGCTGGCGGCGGTCGTGGTGGCCGCCGTGACCAAGGTCGGGGTGCGGGCATCTGCCGGAACCGTGGCGATGCTCTATCTGGCGGCGCTGCTGGCTTGGCCCATGCTGATGCGTGACCCCGCGGCCGTGCTCGACGGCAAACCGTGGCTCTGGTACATGTGCACCATCGCAACGGCCTGCGCCGCTCTGGCCTTCCCGGTGTTCTGGGCCGTCATCTACACGGTGGTCGTGCCGATCGTCTACGGCGTGGTGCGGTCGACACCGTCCGGCGGCGACGCCGATGTTCTTCTGTCGTCTCTGGACACGGTCTACGCGATAATCCTCGGCCAGGTCATCCTGATCATCATCTTCATGCTGCGGCAGACGGCCCTCGCGGTCGACAACGCGCAGACCAACGCGCTGCACCAGTATGGGAACGCCGTGCGGCAGCACGCGACGGAGGTCGAGCGCGTGCAGGTCGACTCGATCGTGCACGACAGCGTGCTGGCCACGTTCCTCGCCGCCGCCGCGGCCGGCAGCCCGAAGGCGGCCGAGCTGGCCTCCGGCATGGCCTCTGATGCCCTCACCCGGCTCAACGACGCCGCCATCGTGCCTGCCGGTGACGACAGCACGGTTGCCTTCAGCGAGCTCAGTGCGCAGATCCGGGCCGCCGCCGACCGGCTGCCGGTGCCGTTCACCGTCGACGAGTGCGAGATCGACGGGTTGCGCCTCCCGGTCCACGCGAGCGAGGCGATCCTCGCCGCGAGCGTGCAAGCCATGGTGAACAGCGCCCAGCATGCCGGCACGCCGAGCTTCGAGCCCGACCGCGCCCTCACGATGAGCGGGAACGCCCGGGGGGGCTGCACCATCACGATCGCCGACACCGGCGTGGGCTTCGACCCAGAGCTTGTGCCGGCGGAACGGCTCGGACTGCGCATCTCGATCCAGGACCGGGTGGCCAGCGCCGGCGGATCCGTGCGCGTGCGCGCCGGGGTGGGCCGCGGAACGACGATCACCATCGAGTGGCCGCCGGCCCAGAAAGGACGTCCCGAGTGATCACCGTTCCGCGCGGACTCGTGCTCTCCCTGGCCGCAATGTTCTCCGCCTACCACATCGTGCTCGGCTTCTACTCGCTGGGCCAACCGCGCAGCCCGGTGCCGGCGATCCTGGCGCTGCTCGTCTACGGTGTGGCGACCGTGCTCAGCCTCTGGCCGACGAGCCCGATGCGGATGCCGGTGTGGCTGGCGTTCTTCAACGTCGCTGTTTGTGCGATGCTGCCGCTGCTCGTGGGGAGCCAGCTCGACGGCTCCGTCGACAACGGCTACGCCACCTGGAATGTCGCGGCCGTGGGCACCCTGATGACTATTACCGCCACCCGCCGGCGCCCAGGCCTGGCCTGGGTCGGCGCCGCGACGCTGGTCGTGCACACGATTTTCTGGGCTGGCCCGGCGGCCCTGGGCTCCATGGGCGTCATCGGCAGTGTGGTCTGGGTCGCGGTCGCGGTCATCCTGGCGCGGGCGCTGGCCAAGGCAGGCCGCGACGCCCGGCAGTACGCCCTGGCCGAGCAGGAGGCCACCGAGTGGCAGGCCGCCCAGGACGCGCACCTCTACGAGCGCCAGGTTCGGCTCGCCCAGACCATCCGGCTTGCGGCCCCGATGCTGCGCCGGATCATCGACCAGGGCGGGGTGCTGAACGACGAGCAGCGTCAGGAGTCCCGCTACCTGGAGGCGGCTGTGCGGGACGAGATCCGCGGACGGAAGCTGCTCAATGACGCCGTGCGTGACGCGATCATGGCCGCGCGTCGCCGCGGCGCCATCGTCACCCTGCTCGACGAGGGCAGTATCGACGACATCCGCGGCGCGGAGCTGGAATCGGTGCTCAACACTCTGGCGACCGCGATCGACTCCACCCTGGCGGACACGATCATCGCCCGGACCGCCGGCGACGGGTCCGCGACCGCGGTCACCGTGGTGGGTCTCAGCAGCGCAGACGCGAAGCTGATCGCCCTCGGCCAGGAGTCACCGGAGCCTGAGGTGCACCTGTGGCTGGAGATCCCGCGCAACCCGGTCCTGACGTCCTCCGGCCCGGGCTAGTTGGTCAGCACGCGGAGCACCGTGCGCCGAGCGCACACCAATTCGACGGAGATTTTCGTCTGCAACCACTTTTTCGGAGTGTTTGGGGCCGTTTTCCTCAAAATCTCCGTCGAATTCGTTCGAGACGGGGTTACACCCGGGCCACGCCGGCAAATGCGAAAGGGACCAACCGTGGTTGATCCCTTTCGACTTTCGTGCCAGGGCGACAACCCGAATGTCACCCTGACGCGCCCCCAAAACCCGACTGCTTACCCTAGTCGACGGGCTTTAGTCGTGAACTCTTAAGAGCATCACCGAGCAATGCCAACACTGGTCGAACCGGTTCGGTAAAAAAAGTCGGCATTTAGGGGGACCGGGAGCGCCCGACGGTTGGGAACCGAAGGGTCAGGCCGAGAATCCGCGCCAGCGGCCTGCGCCGGGGGTCAGAGCCACCCGGACACTGCGTTGGCTGCGCTGCCACGCGCTCTGGCCGCGCACCGGCGCCTGGCGCAGGTTGTCGCCCTCCTCGCGCACCAGGCCGTGCAGCACGGCCGACACGGCGGCCGCCTCGGTGGGGGAGACGCCGCGGGCCAGGAAACGCAGCCCGGGCACCGGGGGAACCTCGGGCGACGCAGACTCGGTCTCCTCGGCTGAGCTCGGGGCGCTCGGGGCGCTCGTAACATTCGATGAATCGGTCATAGCACCCGCCTACAGCGGAATGTTCCCGTGCTTCTTGGGCGGCAGACTCGCTCGCTTGGTGCGCAGGGCGCGCAGGGCCTTGGTCACCGCGACGCGGGTCGTGGCCGGCTCGATGATGCCGTCCAGTTCGCCGCGCTCGGCCGCCAGGAACGGACTCGCCACGTTGTAGGTGTACTCGTTGGCCAGCCGGGTGCGCACGGCGGCAACATCCTCCTCGGCTGCTTCGGCCTTCTTGATCTCGGCACGGTACAGGATGTTCACGGCGCCTTGGCCGCCCATCACGGCGATCTCCGCGGTCGGCCAGGCCAGGTTGATGTCCGCGCCGAGCTGCTTGGAGCCCATCACGATGTACGCGCCGCCGTAGGCCTTGCGCAGGATGACGGTGACCAGAGGCACGGTCGCCTCCGCGTAGGCGTAGAGCAGCTTGGCGCCGCGGCGGATGATTCCGGTCCACTCCTGGTCGGTGCCGGGAAGGAAGCCCGGCACGTCGACCAGGGTGAGGATAGGAATCGAGAACGCGTCGCAGAAACGCACAAACCGGGCGGCCTTCTCGCCGGCCGGAATGTTGAGCGTGCCGGCCATGGCGTTGGGCTGGTTGGCGACGATGCCGATCGAGCGTCCCTCGACGCGGGCGAAGCCGACGACGATGTTCGGGGCGAACAACGGCTGCGTCTCGAGGAAGTCGCCGTGGTCGACGATGTGCTCGATCACGGTCTTCACGTCATAGGGCTGGTGCGCGGAATCGGGGATGATCGTGTTCAAGTTCCGGTCGCCATCCGTCGTCTCGAGCTCGATGTCGCTGTCGAAGACGGGCAGGTCGGCCAGGTTGTTGTCCGGCAGGAAGCTGAGCAGGGTGCGGGCGTAGTCGAGGGCGTCGGGCTCGTCGCTAGCCAGGTAGTGCGCCACACCGGAGATCGTGTTGTGCGTGAGCGCGCCGCCGAGCTCTTCCATGCCGACGTCTTCGCCCGTGACGGTCTTGATCACGTCGGGGCCGGTGACGAACATCTGGCTGGTCTTGTCGACCATGATCACGAAGTCGGTCAGGGCAGGGGAGTAGACGGCGCCGCCGGCGGCGGGGCCGCAGATGATCGAGATCTGCGGGATGACGCCGGACGCGGCCGTGTTCCGGCGGAAGATCTCGCCGTACTTGCCGAGGGCGACGACGCCCTCCTGGATGCGCGCTCCGCCGGAGTCGAGGATGCCGATGATGGGCACCCCGGTCTTGAGGGCAAGGTCCATCACCTTGATGATCTTCTCGCCGGCAACCTCGCCGAGCGAGCCGCCGAAGATGGTGAAGTCCTGCGAGTAGACGCAGACCTGGCGGCCGTGGATGGTGCCGGTGCCCGTGACGACCGCGTCGCCGTAGGGCCGCTTCTTCTCCATGCCGAATGCGTGCGTGCGGTGCCGCACGAACTCGTCGATCTCGACGAAGGAGCCCTGGTCGAGCAGCAGGTCGATGCGTTCCCGCGCGGTCATCTTGCCTTTGGCGTGCTGTTTCTCGATCGCGGCCTCGCCGCTGGCGGTCACGGCTTCGTGATAGCGCAGCTTGAGGTCGGCGAGCTTTCCAGCCGTCGTGTACAGGTCGGGGCCCGCAAGGGGTGAGTTCTCAGTCACGCGGTTCACTCTACCGGCCAGCCCCTGCTCCCGATCGTTGACGATTGTCTACAAAAACCGGCCGGTTTGCTGGTCGGGTGCGTCTGCCTTCCTGTGGCCAACTCCTGAGGATTGGCGGATTCGGGCCGGAATTGTGCCATTTGCGCTCGTATTCGCCAGAATTACAGGAGTTAGCCACAGGGAGAGAGAACCAGATGGAGTTTCCGCTCAGCCGCGAGGTCGTGCCGCGTTTCGAGTACCTGCCCGAGACCGGGTCGACGAACGACGTGCTCGTCGCCCACACTGCGGGCGAGGATGCCGCAGCCTGGCCCGACCTGTCGACGGTCGTCACCGACAACCAGACCCGCGGTCGCGGCCGACTGGGTCGGACCTGGCTCGCCCCCACCGGAAAGTCGCTCGCCATCTCGGTGCTGCTCCGCCCGAGAGCCTCGGCCGCCCCGCTCCCGATCGACCACTTCGGCTGGTTCCCCCTGCTCGCCGGAGCCGCGATGACCCGGGCCGTGCGCGCGGTCGTCGAGGCGAGCCTGGCAGCCCGGGTGGACGAACCCGGCGAGGAGGCGCCCCGGCACGAGGTCACCCTGAAATGGCCCAACGACGTGCTGATCGACGGTTACAAGGTGTCGGGCATCCTCTCGGAGCTGCTGCCCGGCGCGCAGGGGCTGGTTATCGGCGCCGGCCTGAACGTGTCCCTCGACGAGCACGACCTGCCCACGCTCACCTCGACGTCGCTGCTGCTGGTGACCGGATCGGCCCCCGATCCGGATGCCGTGCTCGCCCGCTACCTCACCGAACTGCGGCAGCTCACCCGGGCCTTCCTCGACGCGGAGGGCGACCCGGTCCAAAGCGGGCTGTTGCGCGCGGTGACCGAAGCGTGCGGCACGCTCGGCGGGGTCGTGCGGGTGGAACTGCCCGGTGGCACCGACCTGGTCGGCACCGCTGTTGCGCTCGACCGGAGCGGCCGGCTCATCGTCGAAGACCAGGCGAGCGGCGAATTGCAGGCTGTCGCCGCCGGGGATGTCACCCACCTGCGGTATTAATAGATTATGACAAAGACAGCGGGCTTCGGGGCGGCCGAGGTGCTTCCCCCGGCCGAGTCGGTCGTGGCCGGGCTCCGGCCGCACGCCCGAATCCTGTTCTGGCCCACCCTGGCGCTGCTGGCCATTTCCGCGGCCACCGGGTACTTCTACGGTTCCCTGCCGGAGCCGTGGCAGAATATCGCGCTGCTGGCTGCCGCAGCCGCCCTCGTGCTGCTGCTCTGGCTGCTGCCGCTGATGTCGTGGCTGAACAACCGCTACACGATCACCACCCGGCGCATCATCTTCCGGCACGGATTCTTCGTGCGCACCCGCCAGGAATTGCTGCACAGCCGCGGCTACGATGTGACCCTGCGCCAGAACTGGCTGCAGTCGCTGGCCCACTCGGGTGACGTTCTGATCAGCGCCGGGCTGGAGCATCCGCTCGTCTTGAAAGACGTGCCCAACGCCGCCCTGGTGCAACAGGTGTTGCACGACCTGATGGAGTCCTCGCGTACCTTGATGGGCTTGCGCCGCCTGGAACAGTCAGCACTCGCCGACGAGACCGCGCACTGGGGCTCCCGCTAGGCAGCCAGCGCCCGCTCCGAGTCGGCCGTCGCCGCGCGCCGCGGGGAGAACACCCAGTGCCGGTAGAGCACGAAACGGAAGGCCGAGCCCAGCCCCAGCCCGATCACGTTCGACGAGATGTTGTCGGCGAGCAGGCTGGTGTAGCCGAGCCCGTAGCGGCTGACCCAGAGGCAGGCGAGGCCGATGGCCATGCCGACGAGACTGACCGCGAAGAACTCGGCCGCCTCGCGCAGCGTGCGCGACTGGCGGTTGGCCCCGAAGGTCCAGAAGCGGTTGCCGATCCAGTTCACAATGATGGCCAGCGTGGTCGACACGACCTTGGCATAGATCGGTCCGGACTCCACCACGGCGGGGTCGAAGACCGTGGTGCGCAGCAGGTTGAAGACTGTGAAGTCCACGACGAAACCGACGAGGCCGACAGCCCCGAACTTGCCGAGTTGGTGGGCGAAGGCCAGAAGCCGTGCTGATCGGCGCTGTGTACTCGGCATGCATCCCTCCGAATGATGGGCAAAGATAGAAGTCGAGAACCCGAGTCTACGGCGAGGTCCAGCCTGCAGCCTGAGAGAATCCGTACCGGAGAATGACCGGTACCAAGGAATTGGTGGAGCGATGAACACGACTGTGGGCGTTATCGGCGGCGGCCAGTTGGCCAGGATGATGATTCCGGCGGCCGTCAACCTGGGCATCCGGATCCGGGTGCTGGCCGAGAACGAGGGCATGTCGGCCGACCTGGCCGCGGTGCAGGTGGGCGACTACCGCGACCGAGACGTGGTGCTGGCCTTCGCCGACACCGTCGACGTCGTCACGTTCGACCACGAGCACGTGCCGCAGGGGATCCTGCGCGAGCTCGTGGCCAGGGGCGTGGCCGTGCACCCGGGCCCCGACGCGCTGCTCTTCGCCCAGGACAAGCTGTTGATGCGTCAGCGCCTGAGCGAGCTGGGTCTGCCCGTGCCCGACTGGGCGCGGGTCGAGAACGCCGCCGAGTTGGGCGCGTTCCTGGCCGCGCACAACAGTCGCGGGGTAGTCAAGACGGCCCGCGGCGGCTACGACGGCAAGGGCGTTCGGCTGGTCACCCACGAGCACGAGGCCGACGACTGGTTCGCCGCGCTCGCCGAAGACGGCAACGACGGCGCCCTCCTGGTGGAGGAGCTGGTCGAGTTCCGTCGCGAGCTCGCCCAGTTGGTCGCGCGACGCCCGTCCGGCCAGATCGCGCTCTGGCCCGTGGTGGAGACCGTGCAGCAGGGCGGCGTCTGCGCCGAGGTCATCGCGCCCGCACCCCAGTCCGAGGGCAGGCTGGCCCGGGCCGCCGCCGACATCGCCGTGCGCATCGCCGAGGGCATCGGCGCCACCGGCATGCTGGCCGTCGAACTGTTCGAGACGACGGATGAGCGCATCCTGGTCAACGAGTTGGCGATGCGCCCACACAACAGCGGCCACTGGTCGATCGAGGGGTCGACGACGAGCCAGTTCGAGCAGCACCTGCGCGCCGTGCTCGACCTTCCCCTCGGGGCGACCGACGTCAGGGACCCGTGGACGGTCATGGTCAACATCCTCGGCGGGCCGGCGTCGGAGCCCCTGTCCGCGCGCTACCCGACCGCGTTCGAGGCCTACCCGGCCGCCAAGGTGCACACCTACGGCAAGGACCCCCGGCCGGGGCGCAAGGTCGGCCACGTGACCGTCGGTGGGGACGATTTGGACCTCGTCGCGTACCAGGCGCGGGCCGCAGCGGCAGTTTTTCAGGACTGACCAAATAGGATCGACTGCGTGACAGACAACCCTGAGCTCGAGACCGCCCCGCGCGAGACCGCCCCGGTGCCGCTGGTCGGCGTCGTGATGGGCTCCGATTCCGACTGGCCGGTGATGAGCGACGCGGCGCAACTCCTGCGCGACTTCGACGTTCCCTTCGAGGTGCAGGTCGTTTCCGCGCACCGCACCCCGGAGAAGATGATCGCCTACGGCCAGAGCGCCCATGCGCGCGGCATCCGGGTGATCATCGCCGGCGCCGGCGGCGCCGCCCACCTGCCCGGCATGCTCGCGGCCGTGACCACCCTGCCGGTGGTGGGCGTGCCCGTTCCGCTGGGTCGGCTCGACGGCCTGGACTCGCTCCTGTCGATCGTGCAGATGCCCGCCGGGGTGCCCGTGGCCACCGTCTCCATCGGCGGAGCACGCAACGCCGGCCTGATCGCCGTCAAGGTCCTCGCCATCGCCGACGACTCCCTGCGGGTCAAGCTGCTCGGCTATCGGGAGATGCTCGCCGCACAAGTCGAGCAGAAGAACCTGGACCTCCAAGCAAAACTATGATCAGTGCACGCACGCCGATCCGGCATCCGGATCTCGGGTCCGCCCCGATCATGACCAAACGGGCCTGGTGGCTCGTCGCGCTCAACTTCGTGCTGCCCGGCTCCGCGCAGGTGCTGGCCGGCAACCGTCGGCTCGGCCGGTTCGGCCTCGGCATGACGCTCACGCTGCTCGCTCTCGCGGTGGTCGTGGGGGTCGTCTACACTCTCTGGCCTGCCGTCGCTCTGACCGTGTTCACCAACTCGATCGGCCTGTGGGCGGCCGCCCTGCTGCTGGCCTTCTCCGGTGTGGTCTGGCTGATCCTGTCCTTGGACACGCTGCGCCTCGTGCGCCTCGTGCGCGCCACCCCCAAGGCCCGCCCGATCATCGCCGGGCTCGCGACGGTGCTGATGGTGGGCGTGGTCGGCACGGCCGGGTACGGCGCGTACGTGGCCACGACGGCCAGCGGGTTCCTCTCCTCGGTCTTCGTGGCAGGCCCGACGGAGCCGCCCTCCGACGGCCGCTACAACATCCTGCTGCTCGGCGGCGACGCCGGCCCCGACCGTGAGGGTCTACGCCCCGACAGCATCTCCGTGGTCAGCATCGATGCGGAGACCGGCCAGGCCAGCATGATCGGCTTGCCGCGCAACCTGGAGGACGTGCCGTTCTCTGCGGGGCCACTCGCCGACCTGTACCCGGAAGGGTATGGGTCGATCGACGGTTGTGAGGTCTCCGCGTGCATGCTGAACTCGATCTACACCGAGGTGGAGGTGAAGAGCCCGGAGATGTACCCGGATGCTGTCGGCAGCGGCAGCGAACCGGGCATCGAAGGTATGCGCGACGCGGCCCAGGGCGTGACCGGGCTGACGATCCAGTACTACGCATTGATCGACATGCAGGGATTCTCCGACCTCGTCGACGCGCTCGGCGGAGTCGACATCAACGTCGACCACCGTGTCCCCGTGCATACCGACGAGACCTTCACCGAGGTTGCCTTCTGGTTCGAGCCCGGCAGGCAGCACATGGACGGGTACCACGCCCTCTGGTACGCACGCTCACGCCATGACACGAGCGACTACGACCGGATGGTGCGGCAGCGGCAGGTGCAGGAGGCGATCCTGCAGCAGGCGAGCCCCGCCAACGTGCTGACGAAGTTCCAGGCGGTTGCATCGGCCGGCAGCCAGGTCGTGAAGACCGACATCTCTCAGGGCATGCTCGGCTATTTCACGCACCTGGCGTCGAAGACGAAGGCGCTGCCGATCCAGTCCGTCGAGTTGGTGCCGGAAAACGACGTCGACCCGGAGGATCCCGATTACGACGTCATCCGCAGCCTGATCGAAGCCGCCCTGGTTCCGCCGCCCACGGCGGAACCGGCTCCGTAGGGTCGGTTGGGTTCGGGTTCGGTCGAACGGCCCCGGACTCGGTGGTGCTGTTACAGGTCCGCGTGCAGCAGCCAGATGCGCTCGGCGGAATCGCGCCAGGTGAAGGCCTGGGCTCGATCGCTACCGAAGATGCGCAGCCGGTTTGCGAGAGTGGTGTCGCTCAGCACCTGGGTGACGGCCGCAGCCAGTCGCTCGGGGTACCCGGATGCATCCTCACGCTCGACGACTAGCCCCGCGTCGCCGGCGGCCTCGACCAGGGCCGGGGCGTCCGAATGCACGACCGGGGTGCCCAGGTAAAACGCCTGGATCATCGGCCCGGCGAAGCCTTCTTCCCGGCTGGGGTAGACGAACACTGCCGCCCGGGAGATGACCACGGCCAACTCTTCGTCGGTCAGCCCGTTCAGGGCGCGCACCCGGCCCCACGGGAGGCCGGCCTCGTCGGCGACGGATGCCACGTCGAGTTCACCCCAGGCGGCCGGTCCCAGAACGATCAGCGGGAGATCCGGCGCTCCCGTCAGGCCCAGGGCGGTGATCAGCGCCGTGATGGCCTTCCGCGGCTCGAGCGTGCCGACGGTGACGATGTACTCGTTCGGCAACGCCAGGCGTTCCGCGATGATCTCCGTCGCGGAGGAGTTCGACGGAAGGCGGAGGCCGCTTCCGATTCCGCCGCCGATCACCCGCACGCGATCGCCGAGGTCGACGATGTTCGCGAGCTGGTGGGCCACGGCGTGGCTGGGGACCACGATCGCATCCGCGTGTTTGTGGGCGCGTTTGACCATGACCTTCGTCCAGGCGACGGTCGCCGGAGTGAGCGCCTCCGGATGCGTCCAGGCCAGCACGTCGTGAATGGTGACGGTCACCTGGGTGCCGTCGTTGACGATGCTGTGCTTTCGCAGGGGCGCCAGCAGGGAGGGGGCATGGATCATGCCCGACCCGGAACTGTTGGCGATGCCCAGTTGCCAGGCCGCCGTGAGCTCGCGCCGCGGCAACGTGGTCTTGTGCAGACTGGCCAGACCCGGCAGGGACGTTTCGACCCTGACGTAGTGCTCGGCCGACGACGACGACACGATTCCTTCGACGTCGCAACCGGCCGGCGCCGCCGCGATCAGGGCCCGGGTCAGCTCTTCGGTGTAACGCCCGATGCCACCCGGGACCGGTGCAATCATCTGGTCCAGGACGACTCTCAGTGTGGTCATTGGTCCGCGAAGATCCCCTGCTCGGCCGCCGCGGCCACAGCCTCGCGCCAGTCGCGAATGGGGGACAGCCCGGCGGTAGCCCAGGCATCGTGGCCGAGCACCGAATACGAGGGCCGGGGGGCCGGGCGCACGAACTGCGAACTGTCGGTCGGAGTGACCCGTTCAGGGTCAAGGCCGGCCGTGGCGAAGACGGCCTGGGCGAAGCCGAACCAGCTCGTCACGCCGGAGCTGGTCCCGTGGTAGATGCCGGCGGGCGCGTCGGAATCGAGCAGGGTGACGATCTGCGCGGCCAGGTCGGCGGTCCAGGTTGGCTGACCGACCTGGTCGTCGACGACGCTGAGGGTGTCGCGGGCTGCAGCCAGCTTCAGCATGGTCTTGGGGAAGTTCGGGCCGTGTTGGCCGTAGAGCCAGGCCGTGCGCACGATGTAGCTGCCCGCCGGGTGTTCCTGCAGAACGAACGCCTCGCCGGCGGCCTTGGTGCGGCCGTAGGCGGAGATCGGGTCGATCTCGGTGTCCTCCGCGTAGGGTGCGGTGGCGCTGCCGTCGAACACGTAGTCGGTGGAGATCTGCACGAGCTTCGCCCCGGTGGCGGATGCGGCCAGCGCCAGGTTGTGGGGGCCGGTCGCGTTGATCGCGTACGCGGCATCCTCATTCGTCTCGGCGTCGTCCACCTGCGTGTATGCGGCGGCGTTGATGATGACGTCGTAGCCGACGACCTGAGCCAGAACCGCGGCCCGGTCGGTGATGTCCAGCTCGGTGCGGTCGAACGCTGTGACGTCGCGGCCGGCGAGCGCGGCCTGCAGGTCGCGTCCGAGCATCCCGGCCGCGCCGGTGATCAGATAGCGGGTCATCAGCTCAATGCCGCACGGGCCTTGAGCGGCTCCCACCAGGTGCGGTTGTCGCGATACCACTGCACGACGTCCGCGAGTCCCTGTTCGAACGGAACGAGGGGCGCGTAGCCGAGTTCGGCCTGGATCTTCGAGATATCCACGGAGTAGCGCAGGTCGTGGCCGAGGCGGTCGGCGACGCGGTCGACGTAGGACCAGTCCTTGCCGGTGGAGTCGAGCAGCATCTGCGTGAGCTCCTTGTTGGTCAGCTCGGTGCCGCCGCCGATGTTGTAGATCTCACCGGCGCGGCCGCCGACGAGCACCATCGCGATGGCGCGGGTGTGGTCGTCCACGTGCAGCCAGTCACGGATGTTGTTTCCCTCGCCATAGAGGGGAACGTGCAAGCCGTCGATCAGGTTGGTGACGAACAGCGGGATGAGCTTCTCCGGGAAGTGGTACGGCCCGTAGTTGTTCGAGCAGCGCGTGATCGAGATATTCAGACCGTGCGTGCGGTGGTAGCTGCGCGCGAGCAGGTCGCTGCCGGCCTTCGACGCGGAGTAGGGGGAGTTCGGCTCCAGCGCGCGCTCCTCGTTCCACGATCCCTCGGCGATGGAGCCGTAGACCTCGTCGGTGGAGACGTGCACGAACCGGGCCAGGTCGTGGCGAAGCGCCGCGTCGAGCAGCTGCTGCGTGCCGAGCACATTCGTCTCGACGAAGATCGACGCGTCGCGCACCGAGCGGTCCACGTGGGACTCGGCGGCGAAGTGCACCACGGCGTCGAGAGAAGGGAAGAGCTCGTCGAGCAGTGCGGCGTCACGGATGTCGCCGTGCACGAACGAGTAACGCGGCGACCCGGCGACGGGGGCCAGGTTCTCGAGGTTGCCCGAGTAGGTGAGGGCGTCGAGCACAACGACCTCGGCTCCTTCGAGGCCCGGGTAGGCGTCTTCGAGGGTGCGCCGAACAAAGTTCGAGCCGATGAAACCGGCTCCGCCGGTGACGAGGATCTTCATATGGAGGTAACCGTTCCGTTTGATGAAAGTGCCGTTGCGATTCTATCGGAACGCGCTTGGTAGGCTTACGCGGTGAAGATTCGCGAACTCTCCATCCCCGATTCCTATGAAATCACTCCGAAGCAGTTCGGAGACGACCGGGGAGTTTTCCTCGAGTGGTACCGCTTCGACCGTCTCGAGGAGACGATCGGGCACCGCCTCGACATCGCCCAGGCCAACACGTCGGTGTCCAAGCGCGGTTCCGTGCGCGGCATCCATTTCGCCGACATCCCGCCGAGCCAGGCGAAGTACGTCACGGCGACCCATGGCGCAGTGCTCGACTTCGTCATCGACATCCGCGTGGGGTCCCCGACCTTCGGGCAGTGGGACAGCGTTCTGCTCGACGACACCGACCGGCGCGCAATTTACATTGCCGAGGGTCTCGGTCACTGCTTCGTGGCACTCACCGACAACGCCACGGTCAGCTACCTTGTCACCGCGCCCTTCAACCCGGGACGCGAGCACGGCATCAACCCGCTCGACTCGGACATCGGCCTGGTCTTCCCGCCCGAGGCCGGCGAGCTGCTCCTGTCCCCGAAGGACACGGATGCCCCGAGCCTGACCGAAGCCGCTGCCGGTGGCCTGCTGCCTACCTGGGCTGACGCCCGGGCCTTCTACACCTCCCTGAACGAAGGAAAGTAACAATGCGCGGAATCATCCTTGCCGGCGGTTCGGGTTCACGGCTCTGGCCGATCACGAAGGGCATCTCCAAGCAGCTGATGCCCATCTACGACAAGCCGATGATTTACTATCCCCTGTCGACGCTGATGATGGCCGGGATCAACGAAATCCTGATCATCACGACGCCGGAGTACAACGATCAGTTTCGCGCCCTGCTCGGAGACGGTTCAGATCTCGGCGTCAGCATCGAGTACGCCGTTCAGCCTTCCCCTGACGGTCTGGCCCAGGCCTTCATCATCGGCGAAGACTTTATCGGAGACGAGAGCGTCGCACTCGTGCTCGGCGACAACATCTTCCATGGGGCCGGCCTCGGTTCCGCCCTCCGCGGTAACCACGCCCTGCAGGGTGCGCGCATCTTCGCCTACCACGTCAGCAACCCGACGTCGTATGGCGTGGTCGAGTTCGACGATGACTTTACCGCCCTGTCGATCGAAGAGAAGCCGGAGAAGCCCAAGAGCAATTACGCCGTTCCCGGGCTCTACTTCTACGACAACTCCGTTGTGGCCATCGCCAAGACCATCGAGCCCAGCGCCCGTGGCGAGCTGGAAATCAGCACCATCAACGAGCGCTATCTCGAACTAGGGAATCTGCACGTGCAGGTCCTCGACCGAGGAACGGCGTGGCTGGACACGGGGACGTTCGAGTCGATGATGCAGGCGTCCGAGTACGTGCGCGTGATTGAGGATCGCCAGGGCTTCAAGGTCGGCTGCATCGAGGAAATCGCCTGGCGCGCCGGCTGGATCACGGATGCGCACCTGGCGAAGATCGCCGGGCCCTTGGTCAAGAGCGGCTACGGCCGTTACCTTCTGAGCCTGCTCGGCGAGTAAGCACGTCCGGCAGGCCGGTCGTGTGGTACTCCTAGAGGTATGACAACATGGCCGGCGCTGGGCAGACGAACTTTTCTACTGTGTGCGGGCGCCATTGGTGTCGTTCTCGCTCTAAGCGTCGTGGCGGCGCTGGTCTGGGAGGATGCCGCGTGGCTGCTGGGCGCACTGCTCCTGGTCTCCACCGGCGTCTCGGTCGTCCTGGCGAAGTCCGGCCACAACGCCCTTCAGCTGATGCGGGAATCCTTGCCCACGCCAGTGCAGGCGCCGGCACCCACGCAGGTCGTGCCGCCGACCGGGCTGTCGTACGCACCTGGTGAGCCGCTGGACATGCTGCGGCGGGACATCCAGAGAGATGTCTCGGCCCTGCTGTCGCTCCACGCCCTCCTTCCGGTCACGGGGAGTATGCCGGCCCCCGGCGGCTGGGCGGCAACACCGGAAACGCTCCTGGTCCTCGTCTCGCGAATTCTGGCTGCGCCGCGCATCGACACGGTGGTGGAGTGCGGCAGCGGCACGTCGACGGCGTGGATCGCGCTCGCGATAAAGAAGCGCGGCGAGGGGCGCCTCATCTCCCTCGAACACGACCAGAACTACGCCGACTCAACCCGGCTGAAACTGGAAGAACTCGGGCTCGACGGGTGGGTGGAGATCCGGGTGCACGACCTGGTCCTGCAGCCTTTCGAGGCGCGCTCCCGGTTGTGGTTCCCCTCCGAGGCGCTGGCCGACATCGGACCGGTGTCACTGCTGTTCGTCGACGGCCCACCCGCGCACCTAGGTGCGGAAATACGGTACCCCGCGCTGCCCCTCCTCACGGACAGGCTAACACCGGACGCCTGGGTCATCCTCGACGACATCGACCGTGCCGAGGAGCAGTCGATCCTGGCCCGGTGGGTTGCCGACGGCACCGGTGCGGCTCCGTTCCAGGTGCGCTTCCAAACCGACAGGGCGGCGGTCCTGGAACGCGCCCGGTGACCCCGCCGACCTTGTCGACCGGGCTGCATTCAGCCGTCGGTAACGACGACGTTACCGCGAGCGGGGTCGGCGAAGCGCGGTGACGCGTTCGACCCAGCGAACGGCGCGTCTTTGACGGAGTTCCACCAGCTCGGCTTCGAGGCGCGCGACGTTCACACGGTACGTCCCCTCCAGGGCGCTCAGCTCCTCGCCCAGGGCGCTCAGCTTCTCCGCCAGAGTGCGGGCATGCACCGCGGTCTCATGGTAAGCGGTCGCGAAGGACCGTGTCTCTTCCTTCTCTGTGGCGAGCATCCGCTTAAATTCGGTTTCCGTGGCAGCGATCACCGGTCCCAGCCGCCGCGCGGCGGCCAGCAGATCGGGGTCGAGGGCGACGTCGGGAACGGGGGATTCCAGGCTGCCGGCCACCGTGTCCTCGGGCACGAAGGTTCCGTTGTCCAGTCCCACCGCAAATTCTTCCGACGTCGGGTGCCGCAGTACATAGAACGGCTGAAGGCTGCCGAGTTTGTAGCGCCGGTACTCCTGCATCCCGTGGTGATTCGGGCTCGGATTTAGGTCGGGGTTGTTCTCATAGCCAAGCCCGGCGCTGCGGACCTTGCGTTCGAACTGGTGCCAGGAACGCCAGGGAAAGTGCAGGACCTCGATCAGAGCATTCGCGGGCTCTACGCCGCTTCCCGCGAGATTGACGAAGTGATTCCCCTGGGCGATCTCGATGTCAGGCACGCCGATGTGAACCGTGTCCGGGGTGGAATGGGCGTGCAGGCCGATCTTGTTCAGGGCGGCGTTGGTCCGGAGGTCCCGGTAGACCAACCGCTGCAGACCGGATCCAATCGCAGCGGGAGGCCCGATCATGTCCACGACGGGCACGACAAAGCTCTGCAGGCTTTTCGGGTGGAGCTCGAGCGCCTCGCGGAGCGATGAGGAACGGTCCACGGGCATCCAGAATTCGTCCGCGTCGGCATTCAGCACCCAATCCGCCCCGTACAGCAGGAAGGCGTCACGAGCCATGGCCGTGACCACGGAATGCTGTTGTTTGCGGTGGACCGGGTCTTCGCGCAGGTCGATCAGGCCACGGTTCGAGAAGCCGCGCAGGATCTCCAAGGTTCCGTCGACGGAGCCGTTATCGGTGACGATAATTTTGTCGATGCCTTGGTCGAGGTGGTGCGACAACATCGGCCCGATTATGTCCGCTTCGTCTCGGACCATCAGGGTCATTACGAGCCTCATTGGTGGTGGATCTCCAGTCTGTACGGCGTCTAAACGTTCCCTCCACACTATCGGCCGGGAAGATGCCATCGGCCCCTCAAGTGGAGCCCGAGGCGCAGGATGGCGCGCACGGGGGAGAAGTACCAAGCGGAGTACTTGCGGGACAGGAATTGATACGCGCTCTCGTGGTGCTTGCGTTCCATCACGTCCCGGCTCTGCGAGGTGGAGTGCGCCCCCGTGTGCACGACGACCGCCTCCGGCACGTACAGGTTCGTCCACCCGTGCTTGCCCAGCCGGTCGCCCAGGTCCACGTCTTCGAAGTACATGAAGTAGGAGGTGTCGAAGCCGCCCACGGAATCGTAGGCGCTTCGGCGCACGAGGAGGCACGCACCGGAGAGCCATCCCGCCGGGACGATGTCATGACTGGCCACCACGGGAATGGGGCGGTATGACCGCGTCCACGGATTCGCCGGCCAAATGCGGGAGAACAGGGCGTGGCCGATGCCGGTGCTCAGCGAGGGAACCGGACGGGCCGAGGGGTACGTGGTGCCGGCGGGATCCACAATCCGCGGACCCAGTGAACCGGCTTGGGGGTTGTTCCGCGCCGCTTCCAGAAGGATGTCGAGGGAACCCGCAGCGAACTCGACATCCGGGTTGGAAATCAGGATGAAGTCGGCCGTCGCCTCCTGCGAAGCGATTCCCTGGGCAATGCCATCGCCGTAGCCGCGGTTCGAGTCGAGGCCGAGGAACCGGGCCTGCCCGGCCTCCGACACCGTCTTGGCCTCGGCGACATCCTGTGAGGCGTTGTCGACCACGACGATGGGTGCCAGCACCCGGGTCGCGCCGCGGACGGTGGCCAGAAAACGCGGGAGGACGGTGCTGGAATTGTGCGTGACCGTGACAATCACCACGGAGTCGTTCATGTCCCGGCCCTCGTCCGGTCGACTCTGGTTGTTCGTGACATCGATCATCCTGTGGGGAATCAGACTGCCGTGGCCTGGTGTTCGGCGGCGTCCAGGATCCGCAGCGTCGGCTCGGCGTGAACCGTGCCCGTCGCCAACGGGTAGAACGGCACATTGAACGTGCAAGCCTGGGGCATGTCGTGCACGTGCCGGAGGGTGCTGTCGAGCAGCGATGCATTCACGAAATACTTGCCCGACCCGAAGGCGACGTTGTGGATGATGTACTCGAGCGATAAAGGACCCCCCAGCGGGGGGAGATGCATGTCCATCAGGGAGTTCTTCGTGCCGTACACGACCTGGCCGGAGGCGTTGTCGATCTGCAGGGCCCCGATCCAGTCGGTGAGCTCGTCGTCGTGGTCGAAGGTCATCACGATCCGTAGGTCGTCCCCGGGCAGCACCGGGTCACCGACGGCCTTGCCGACCGCGTGCACGGTCGCACCCAGGACGTGTCCCTCGTGCACGACGACGTCGGGCGAGGCGGCGGCCGCTTCTTCAACCCGCCGCTCCTCGAGGATGTTGCGGAAGGCCATCACGGCCTGGTGGGCATTGCCGTCGAATTCGATCTCGCCACGATTGAGCAGGATCGCTCGGTCGCACAGCTCCGTCACCTGGCCCAGTGAGTGGCTGACGAGGATGATCGTGCGGCCTTCCGCCTGGAAGGAACGGATTTTGTCCAGACACTTGCGCTGGAATGCCTCGTCACCCACCGCGAGGACCTCGTCGACGAGCAGAACATCCGGTTCGGTGTGAACGGCGACCGAGAAGGCGAGCCGCACATACATTCCGGACGAGTAGAACTTCACCTGGGTGTCGATGAAGTCGCCGATTCCGGAGAAGCTCAGGATGTCGTCGAAACGCTCTTCCGTCTCCGCCCGGGTCAGGCCGAGGATCGAGGCGTTGAGGAAGACGTTCTCGCGGCCGGTCAGGTCCGGGTGGAACCCGGCGCCGAGTTCGAGCAGAGCGGCCATTCGGCCGCGTCGCGACACGGTTCCGGTGGTCGGCTGGATGATTCCGCCGATGACCTTGAGAAGGGTGCTCTTGCCGGACCCGTTGTGCCCGATGAGCCCCACCGTCGTTCCGGCCTCGATGGTGATGTCGATGTCGCGCAGGGCCCAGAACTCCTGGCGGTGCTGGCGGCCCATCTTGCCCAGCGTGACCAGCCGCTCCTTGAGCGCATTGTCCTTTCGGACCACGAACCTCTTGGACACATCGTGGGCGGTGATGACAACCGGTGCGGGCGCCGGCGCGCCCGAGCTTGTTTCGAGAAGGGGGGAATTCATGGTTGCGTCGATTCTGTTTCTCGTTAGAGTTCCTGGGCGAAGTTGCCCTGGAGACGGGAAAACACCCGCTGCGATATGAATAAGAGGACCAGGCCGACAACGAACGTGACCGCCAGCCGCAGTAGCAGATCATCGGGGAAGGGCATCCCCTCACCGGCCGTCCAGAATGCCTGCTGGAAGCCCAGCACGGAAAGCGTGATCGGGTTGCCCGTGTAGATGTTGAGCAGGATCCCGTTGCCGAGGATGTCGCGAACCATGGCCCACGTGTAGACGATCGGAGAGGCCCACATGAGGACCATCATCCCGACCTCGACGAGGTACTGCACATCCCGTAGGTAGACGTTGAGAGCAGACAGCAACAGACCGAGGGCCGTGGCGTAAACCAGGAGCACCATGACCGACGGGAAGAAGTACAGCAGGTCCCAGCCGAGCGGATTGCTACCCACGATGATGGTGGCCATGATCAGGATCGAGAGCTGGATGAGGAAATTGAAGCTGGCGGAACCGACGCTGGCCAGGGGGAAGATTTCCCGCGGCAAATAGATCTTCTTGATCAGGCCGGCGTTGCCGATGATCGAGGCCGTCGCGGAGGCGACGATCTCGCTGAAAAGGGTGTACGCGGTCAGCCCGGTAAAGATGTAAATGGCGAAGTCGGGGATGCCGCGCGCAGCGCCGAGGAACTTGCCGACGACGACGTAATAGATGACGAGCTGGGTCAGGGGCTTGATCAGCGACCACAGGAAACCCAGCGCGCTGTCTTTGTAGCGGGCCTTCAAATCTCGGCGAACGAGCAGGCCGAGCATTTCCTTCTGTCCGCCGATCTCACGGATGGAGGTCCAGGCGCCGGCCAGAGGGCGGGAACGCGATCCAATCGTGTCGAGTGGGACGGATGCTAGTCGCCTAAATCTGGCGGTTCGCGCGTCGGGTGAGTCCTTCGAAGCAGTCATGATCACACCAAATCATAACTGCACCGTCTGGGTGCCGGGCCAGATGTCCCCGCGGGGCGGCATCGCCAGCCGTTGCCGAGGACCAGGGTTGGTAGACTCTCCAGACTGATCGACTGGCAGAACAAAGGTGAATTGTTGAAGAAGAGACGAACAGGTCTGGTTTCCGTTGTCCTTGTGAACTTCCGAGGGACGGACGACACAATCGAATGTGTTCGCGGACTTCAGGAACTCAACTGGCCGGCGGAACTCCTCGAAATCATCGTTGTCGAGAACGGCTCGGGAGACGACAGTCTTGAGCGTTTGTCGAGGCTGGAACCGGGCGTGACGGTCGTCGACTCCAAGGCCAACCTCGGCTTTACGGGCGGCTGCAACCTCGGTGTCTCCCACGCGTCGGGTGAGTTCATCGCCTTCTTGAACAACGATGCCCGCCCGGATTCGGACTGGATCAGGGAGGCCGTCAACACCTTCGCGACCGGCGAAGACATCGGTGCCGTCGCCAGCAAGGTCCTCGACTGGGACGGCGACAAAGTCGACTTCCTCGATGCGGCCGTCACCTGGTACGGCATGGGCTACAAGCCTCACGCCGGCGAGACCGACCGCGGTGCCTGGGACGAAGAGAAGGACGTCCTCTTCGGCACCGGCGCTGCGATGTTCATCCGGGCCCACGTCTTCGAGGAAGTGGGTGGCTTCGACGACGACTACTTCATGTTCTATGACGACGTCGACCTGGGCTGGCGGCTCAATCTGCTCGGTTACCGGTTCAGGTTCCAGCCCAAGTCCCTGGCCTTCCATAAGCACCATGCGTCGATGAACAAGTTCGGCAACTTCCGCGAGGAGTATCTGCTTGAGCGCAACGCCCTCTACACGCTGTACAAAAACCTCGACGACGATTCTCTGGCGCGAGTGTTTCCTGGCGCGCTCCTGCTGGCAGTTCGCCGTGCCATCGGCCGCGGCAAGCTGGACTCGGCCTCCCTTGACCTGAGGGTCCCCGGCGATGACAGCGATCCCATGATGATCGTGCCCAAGTCGACCATGGCCGGTATCTTCGCGATCGACCAGCTCGTCGAGTTCCTGCCGCAGATGAGTGCGACCCGAGAACGGGTGCAGCGCACCCGCGTCCGGTCGGACCGCGAATTGACCCACCTCTTCGGCAACGTCGATGAGCCGGCTTACCCGATCGAAACCTATCTCCGCGGCTACGAGAAGATCGTTGACAGCCTTGGCGTTCTTGCCGGGACGTCGCGCCGCCGCATCCTGGTGATCACCGGAGACTCCGTCGGTGAGAAGATGGCGGGGCCGGCAATTCGCGCCTGGCACATCGCCAAGCTGCTGTCGGACGAGCATGATGTGCGCCTGGTCAGCATGACCCGCGCCGACTCACTCGACGATGCGTTCGAGGTTGCCGTCATCTCACACCATCGTCCGAACTCGGTTGTGGAACACGAGAAGTGGGCGGATGTGATCATTGTTCAGGGGCACGCCCTGGCACTCTTCCCGGCACTGGAACGCTCGACGAAGGTTATCGTTGTTGACGTCTACGACCCCCTCCACCTCGAGCAGTTGGAGCAGGGTCGGGGCAAGGTCCTGGAACTGTGGAACAAGCAGGTGAACGACGCGACTGACGCGTTGAACCATCAGCTGCTGATCGGCGACTTCTTCCTCTGTGCCAGCGATAGACAGCGACACTTCTGGCTTGGTCAGCTGGCTGGTCTTGGACGCATCAACGCGTTCACCTACTCCCGCGACAGCGAGCTCGATTCCCTCATTGCTGTGGCGCCGTTCGGTATCTCCAGCACGGACCCGGTCAAGTCCCGGGCAGCCATCCGTGGCGTGACACCCGGCATCGGACTCGACGACAAGGTGATCGTCTGGGGTGGCGGGATCTATAACTGGTTCGACCCGGGGACCCTCATCCGTGCGGTCGCGGAGATCTCCGTGGAACACCCCGATGTTCGCCTCTTCTTCCTGGGCGTCAAGCATCCCAACCCGGACGTGCCGGAGATGGAAGCAGTGTCGGAGGCCCGCCTGCTGTCGAAGGAACTGGGCATGACAAACAAGCACGTGTTCTTCAATGAGGCCTGGGTTTCGTTCGACGACCGGCAGAACTACCTTCTGGAAGCTGACATCGGCGTCTCCACCCATTTTCAACACGTGGAGACGACATTCTCCTTCCGCACCCGCATTCTGGACTATCTCTGGGCCGGCTTGCCGATCGTCACAACGGAGGGTGACTCCTTCGGTGATCTCGTCGAAAAGGAAAAGTTGGGGGCGTCGATTCCGGAGCGTGACCAGGACGCGCTCGTGGCGGCGCTGAAAACCTACTTGTACGACCCAAGTGCGATCGAGGCGGCCCGGGCGAATGTTCAGCGGGTACGCGAGCAGTTCGTCTGGGAACGAGCGCTCGCCCCGCTCGTCGAGTTCTGCCGTCAGCCGGTCCATGCGGCCGACAAGACGATCACCCCCGGCCACGCGGCTGCCGCTTTGACCGCGAAAGTCAAACCACTGGAGGCTGCTCGACGCAGCCCCCACACGGGAATCCGGAGGGACGTGGATCGAGTTGCCTACTACTTCCGTCAGGGCGGGGCTGGAGCGGTCATCGAACGGTTCAAGGCGCGCCAGGAAAGACTCCGCGACTCTCGCGGCTAATTCTCTAAGGGCCGTTTCCCCCCAATGTTCACGTGTCGTTGGGGGAGCGGTCTCCACTTGACATAGGCTCAGGGTCGATGCGCCGAGCGGGGCAAAGATGCGGGGATCGAAACAATGCGTTCAGGCGTCATACGAATTTGTGCCTTGATCTTGTGCGGGCTGTTCTTTTCCTCCGCGCTTGTCTCAATGTCAACACGGGCCGAGGCGTTGTCGGGTTCCGACTTTGACCCGGGTTACATCATCTCGGACCAGAAGTTCTTCGACTCGGGATCCATGAGCGAGAGCCAGATTCAGAGCTTTCTGAACAGCAAAGTTGCGACCTGCACGACCGGGTACACGTGCCTCAAGGACTACCGGGTCTCCACCTTCACCCGAGCCGCAGTCGAGCCCGGTCATTGCAAGGCCTACATCGGCGCCGAAAATGAACTGGCCAGCCGCATCATCTTCAAGACGGCGCAGGCCTGCGGAATCAATCCGCAGACGCTCCTCGTGCTGTTGGAGAAGGAAACCGGACTCGTCGGCGCCACCAGCCCGACGGATGGCACCTATCGCAAGGCGATGGGATATGGCTGCCCGGACACGAGCGTCTGTGACTCCGCTTTCTACGGCCTGTACAACCAGATCTACAAAGCCGCCTGGCAATTCCGGCAATATACGAATTATCCGGCCAGGCAATATCGGATCGGGAGCATCAGCGTCGGCTATCACCCGAACAGCTCGTGCGGGAGTAGCACGGTCAAGATCTTCAACCAGGCCACAGCCAACCTTTACAACTACACCCCGTACCAGCCGAATACGGCGTCACTGTCAAACCTTGGGGGCACGGGCGACGCCTGTTCTTCCTACGGCAACCGGAATTTCTGGGCGTTCTTCACCAACTGGTTCGGGTCCACTCAATCCCCAGGGCCGGACGCAATCCAGCGTGCCTATAACGCGCAGGGGGGTGCGGCCGGGCCGTTGGGCGCGCCAACCAGCGATGTTCTCACCGTTACGGCAAACGGGGGCGGCTTCGGCAGGGTTTTCCAGAACGGGTCCATATTCTGGAACACGAATACGGGTGCGCGGATCATGTCCGGAGCTATTCGTGACTACTACTTCACGGTGGGCGGGGAGACAGGCTACTTGGCCTGGCCAATGACCGATGTGCTCTCGGTTGCGGCCAACGGCGGAGGCTACGGGCAAGGATTCCAAGGGGGATCCCTGTACTCAAGCGCATCTGGCGGCACGCGTTCAGTATTCGGAGACATTCGTCGCGAATATCACACTCGCCAAGGGGAGACGGGTATTCTCGGCTGGCCGACTACCGATCGGATGGCCGTAGCAGAGAACGGTGGCGGTTTTGGGCAGGCTTTCCAAAACGGATCCATCTACTGGCCAAACGGTGGGCGGGCGCGATCGGTGTACGGAGAAATCCGCGGGACCTATTTCACGGTTGGTGGCGAGAAGGGTGCGCTCGGGTGGCCGACGAGTGACCTCTTGCACCCGTCGGCGAATGGTGGCGGCTTGGGCCAGGCGTTCCAGAAGGGGTCAATTTACTGGTCCGCGGGGCGAGGGGCCTTTGCTGTGACAGGCGGGATCCGTAA